>NZ_WWFG01000011.1 GCF_026127265.1 Nostoc sp. KVJ3 | reverse complement strand
CACACAATAAATCGACTAGCCTTTGTTTGTCCATTCCATTTTCAACAGCAACTGTATAAAACTATTCAGTTGCTAACGCAGGTGGTTTGGCAAGCATTGAACGGGGTGAAACATTACTTGCAGTGCATCACCTCTAGCTTGTTGTCCCTATTGATTTGCTCTTTCGGAAGCTTTCATCACATGAACTCAACCCAAAACATCTTTACTACTCTTCCCGAAACGCTACATCAATCTCTCAATACCTACCTAGAAAAACATCCTGATTGGGATGAACATCGCCTTATTACCGCAGCCATCTCCCTGTTTCTGCTACAAAATGCTGATGGCGATCGCGGTGTTTCCCAAGTTTATCTCGAAACTCTGTTTCGTCACGGCTAATATTATTCCCTAGAAGTCATACTAAATAAAAGGTCAATCAAACGATACACTCAGAAAGATTCTTTCAGTCAGCATTAATGGCAAGTCAAAACGAGGTAAAATCGAAAACATCTACTATTGTAGGATCGCCACTCTCAGATGCAATAGAACCCAAACTCGCAAAAAATGCTGAAAATGTGGCTCAAACAGTGGAAAATTCCCTGGATAGTGACGACATCTTAAACTCACTCAAAACCTTACTTATTACTAAACTCACTCAAAACCTTACTTATTACTATAGAAAAGCTACAAAAAGTTCGCCTTGAAGCAGGTGATATTAAACCTTTGATTGAGCAGATGCTTGATGGGGAACCAGTCAGGGGTGAGGAAATTGAAAAAGCCAAAAATGGAGCCAACGCTCTTAATCGCCTAGTTCGTGCTTATAGCGATCACCAAGCAGCACTACTTAAAGCACAATCTGCTCGTACCTTGTTAGATCAAGTCCTCAGCTTCAATTCAGCGAACTAAAACTGGCTTTCATCTGTTTCAAAAAGAGAGAATTATCATATCAACTTTTTACAATAATTTAGCTTTGTATATTGTTGGCTAAAAATTGAGTTTTCAATATAAAAAGCCCTGGTAAAAATTCAGGGCTTAGTTTTTGTATTCATCTGTTTGCTTTGAATCTATCCCAAATTGTCATTTTTGAGTTTAATTAAGAAAGTATTCAACAAGTAAATTTTAACTTTGTCGAAAATCTTAATTTTGTGGTTTTACCAGGTGTTGTATTAACTGCTGATGCCTTGCAACAAAAATATTTATTGCTCACAACTAATTTACAATCTATCAATAGTAGTAATGAAACTGAAAACAGATGACTAACAAAAAGATCGTGCTAGTTACAGGAGCATCATCTGGATTTGGGCAGTTAACTGCTCAAAAGCTCGCTGCTGTAGGTTACTGGGTCTTTGGTACTAGTCGCAAGTCACATCCAGCATCAGTTGATAGAGTTATTTTTTTGCCGAGTTCGAGGTAAAAATGTTAATTTCATAATGATATTTTGAGCGAAATATATGAAAAAGCTTGTTGAGAAATCACTGAAGTATTGACTGTTGTTATTCCAGGTAAAATAGTTGTAAAATAAAATTTTGTTACTACTGACTTGATCTAAAGGCATAGTAAGCACTGAGCATAATAGACAATTGAACCAAGGATGACAAACCCATTTGCGCCACCAGATTTCCCAACGATGTACCGTTGTATTGGCATAGTTGAGGGTCAGTATTTCCCAAGTAAGGAAGAGTTTAATAATGGTATTTTAGTAACGAAAGATGGCAGTATTTATTCCACAACGTTAGCAAGTAAGTTAGAGAGACTGCTACAAGAGAACCTAGAGTTAGTAGCAAGTACTAGTATTTGGGTGGTATGGACGAGAATGGAAAGAGAGTCAAAAAAACTGAACTTTCATTTAAGAGGCAGGGAAAAAGAACCGACATCAGATTTACAACAGACATGGTTATTAGCTGCGGAGGGCTACTTTTCGCTGCGTGGTGTAGTTATCAGTCAAGAAAACGGTCAGTTGTCTGTGCAAATTCGACGCAACTTTAGACCGCCATTCGGAGCAGAGTCAGCGATGCAATGGCAACCATTCATCATCGAAATAGAAGGATTGCTGCCGGAACTTGGGGTAGGCGTAGGTGATTTTTGGGAACTAGATGTGCGACTTGTTGGCTCCAAGCTGGTGATGGATGATGCGAGACTAATTTTGAAATTCCCAAAACGTAGAGAAGGGAATTTTATTAGTGCCGAGAATCAAATAATACCTGGACTGCTGAAAGAAACTAATGGTCAAACTCCAACTGAAGGCAATCAAAAAACGACGACACCAGTACGATAAAAACAAGAAAATACTGTAGCTGTGCTGGGTAAATAGGCTGCTGCTGATTGAATTTGAGCAAGGTTCTCAGACTGACGGCTCACGTCCTTTAACAAAAATAACTCTTTGCGTTGGGGACAACAATTCGGCTAGTTTAGTAACTTCTTCTGAGTGAATTCGATAATAATTAGAGATACATTAGTCAAAACCTATTAATTTCATCGCTACATCAACCATGCCCAAGACTTGGAACATAAAGATAGATAACTATATTCAAGCCAACCCCAATTGCATCATTGCCACCGCCCATGTAGACTCGTTCCCGATAGACCTTCCCCTAGAACCCAACATCCGCGAACCGAACCGCAAAAGTGCGACCTACAGACAAATGTTCGATTCACTGACCACCGAACCTGGAAAATTCTTCTCTCGTCACAGTGGAATCGTACTGTCAGCGAATATTGCTAAACCTATCAAGAACAAAACTGAACTGGAGCTAGAAGTCTTAGAAGCAAACGAGGGTGGCAGCGACGGCATTATTAACGGGGGGCATACAGTTTTAGCTTTTGAGCAAGCGAAAAATTACAAATATGACCTAACCGAAGCCAGGGTAAAAGTTACGATTCACATCGGACTGACTGAAGAATCAGCCAAAGATATAGCCCTAGCTTCAAATACTACAACGCCAGTAGATTCTCGCTCCAAAGTCAACGCCAGGGGTGATTACAAATTCATCAAGCAGTATTTAGCCCAGTTAGAACAGAAAGAAGATAGAAAATTCCGCATCGCTTATTACCAGAATCAAAGCGGCGCTCCCAGAAATGCCCAGTGTAATGTCACCCACTTGCTCAAGCTCATTTACTGCCTCGACAGGAATAAATACAACCCCGACAGCAATAAACGAACCAAGCACCCAGCAGGAATGAGTCTTCCAAGTAACATCACAGACGCAGAAAGAGAAAGATTAACTGCACTTTTGCCTTTGCTAACTCATGCTTTGTGGATAGAGCAAAGACTCTACGAAATAATCCAAGACCATATTAGCAACCCCAGAAGAAAGGGTGCTAACGATTTAGCATCAATAGATACACGTAAAACTACATTGTTGCCTGACAGCAAGTATTCTTTTGGGTTTGGTGCGCCAACTGACTTGGCACTACCGATAATTGCGTCTTATCGGGTATTTCTGGATAAAGACTATAAATGGATTCTGCCGTTTAACGAATTTGCTGAAGATTTTCTCCAACACTTGTGGAATAACTATTTCCGTAAATACTTGGTGTCGGAGAAAACAGCAGGAAATACAGTTGGAACAAAAATCAGCCGCAATCAAGAGATTTGGGAAAGCTTGTACATTTCGGCGCAGAGTTATCTAAATCAGCATTTGGTGAAAATGGTCAACTCCAGTAAGCAAGAATCAGAATCGAAGGTGACACAAGGTAGTAGCAAGAGGGGAAAAGGGAAAAGGGATGAACTCAACGCAACTACTGTTCCTAAATAGTTGGTTATTAGTGGGATAGGTTGATGATTTCTATGCCAGTATGATCGTACTTGAAGATAATCTAGATGCGCTCGCTTGTTGTTAATGTATGCAATTACGACTATACTGCCTGCATCAGATAGCAATCAAAGGCTGGGGTTATGCCGGATACGACAGATGAAGGCAAAATTCACTTCATATCACCACAGTTATTGAAGAAATTAGATTACCAAACGCCTATAAGTAAATTTTACGCTTCAGCGACCTATATGAGTCGCCGAACTGAGCCGGAAAGCCTTGATTTTTCCTTGGGTGATGCTCATGAAATGCCACTTCCAGGGTTTGTAGAAGCCCTGCAACGTTGGAGTGTAGCACAAAACTCCAGTTGGTATGGCTACAAGGGAAATATTCCCGAATCACGGGTTACTGTATCTGCATCTCTTCAGGATAAACGCGGACTTTCTATATTGCCTGAAGATATTTTTATGACTAATGGGACTCTAGTCGGTTTGGCGATTTGTCTGCAAATAGTAGCTGGGGAAGGGGATGAGGTAATTATTTTGACTCCACCGTGGTTAGGTTATAGGCGTATGGTGCATTTTACAGGTGCGGTTCCAGTGGGTGTGCCTGTAGATACCAGCACCTTCGATATAAATTTGGAGGCGATCGCTGAAGCAATTACCGAACGAACTCGAGCAATAATTGTTAATTCACCTCACAACCCTACAGGTAAGATTTTTTCAGCTAGGACTCTAGAGGGTTTGGCAACTATACTAGCTGAGGCTTCTAAACTCTACGGCAAGGTGATTTACATGATTTCTGATGAAACCTTCAGCCGCATTGTTTTTGATCACCAATCTTGTCCCAGCCCGACCCAGTTTTACCCATTTTCTTTCTTGGTATATGGTTACAGTAAAACCTTAATGGCTCCCGGTCAACGTATCGGATATATCGCTCTTCCTTCCACTATGCCCAAGCGGGAAGAAATAAGGCGAGTAATCGCTATGTTACAAGTAAGTGCTTTTGGTTGGTGTTTTCCTAGCGTACTAATGCAATATGCCCTAAGCGACTTGGAAAAAATAAACATAAATATGGAGCATTTACAAAAAAAGCGAGATTGGATGGATTCGTCGCTGCGAGGCATGGGTTATCAACTGCATACCCCCGATGGAACATTCTTTTTGTTGGTGCGATCTCCTTGGGAAGATGACTGTGCTTTTGCGGAACTACTGGCAAGTCACGATGTATTTGTTTTACCAGGTACACCCCAGGAAATACCCGGTTACTTTCGGATTTCCCTTACTGCCAGCGAAGAAATGATTTCTCGTGCCTTACCCAAATTTCAAGCAGCGATAAAATACGCTGTTGAATAAAAAGTCAATTGACGGCAACAGAAGTATCAATAGAAAAAATCGCACAGATATCGGCAGTAATCGATTCTGGTTCCATTGCTGTACCAACGAACCGGACTTTTTGGGACTCGAATACAAAAGTTGATAGATTCGACAGAAATTCAATCCTCTTTAATTGTTATCCAATCACTCAAAACAGCCATACAACAAGCGATTAACGTTGGCCTTCTCAAGGTCTTATTTTGATGTTTGGCGAAATAACCACCCTCTAACTCATTCCCTCATCTGGGCCTGATAAATAACGTCGCAATTCCGATAACTGCACCCCAAAGACAGCCATAACAGCAAACGATAATCAACTGATTTTTGGGTTTAGCCCTTTCGTCTGATATTGTATGAACGAGCAGGATTTAGCCGTTCAGCAGGAATATAGCTTAGGAAATACCAATGAACTTAAGTTAAGCATTCAACAGATCGTGCCAGAGGACGTTGCATTAATGGAAGCTCTATTAGCGACCTTTGGTGAGGCATTCGATGAGGTGGAGACCTATGGAAATCCACCTAGTGCAGACTATCTGCGGCAACTGCTCGATAGTGACTACTTCATTGCGATCGCTGCATTGAAAGAAGGTGAGGTCGTTGGCGGTCTTACTGCCTACGAGCTTAAAAAGTTCGAGCAGGAGCGCAGCGAGATTTACATCTACGATCTAGCTGTTGCTGCCGCACACCGACGGCAAGGGATCGCAACGGCATTAATTCAAAAGCTGCCTGTATGTAGCTAATTGTCACTGAAATGAGAACCGCAATAACTTGAGATACTGTGCTGGCATTATCCACGCATTGAGTGAAGCAGCCGAAGACACACATTGCTATTTACCAGAGCCAGAACTCATTGAGAACGAGAAACCTTCGGAGTCCGACCTCTATATTGCGAGAAATGCCATCCGCCTCAACCTCCCAAGAAATCGAAAGTAGTCCCTATAGGCAAGAGGAAACCCAGAGCGATGAATTACAAGAGTGGGAAGGATATAGCTGGGTAATTTTTCGTTTTGAGGTAAGGGCGATACCTTCTCTTCTCCTATCGGGGACACTTCGTGAACGAGAGGCAACGCCTTTGCTGCGGAATGCACTCGCGTTCGGCACGTCTTTGACGAACACCAAGTTGGTAGGTTTTGCAGCAAAGGTTATAACTATCCCGTGATTTCAATGCAGTCGAACAGTAAAAGGAGCAAGCCGATGGCAGCGATCAACGATCTGAGTTCGCAGCAGTTCTACCACTGTACAAAGGCAGACCTGAAGCTAGGAGACCTGATCGAGTCCTGCAATCCCCGGATGTGGGTGAGCGGGATAGCCCTGTTATGTCACTTTTGGAAAACAATAATCAAAGCGAAATTCTCAACCTTTGATTGAATCAGGCTTTGAGCTTTTATTTATTAACAGAAACTAGAATTTATAGGCAAAACCCAGAAATTGAAGCTCCAGAAGGCTTACAACGATTGGCTTCTACCAAAGTGACACAAGAGGGATAGGATGGCAACCTATGTTTACCTAACCCCCAATCTGGATGCGGCGATCTAGGGGGCATAGCTAGCGCTCGGCTCAGGTCACGGCAGAGTATACATCGTAGAGCCGCTCGGTCAGATTGAAAATGTCTCCGAACTCACAAAGCAGAAGTCTCCGAAGCATGTGTCGATGTCATCCGCTCCCGCGAGCCGTTGCGGGTCACGGGAATGGTCACGGAGTGGACTCTTTATCATGGTTTTAGTGGGAAGCTTACGGCGAAATAGCTAAAAACTTAATTGCGTGGGCGCAAGCCTAACCGTAGAGTATTACGAATGACAAATGACGAATTAAGAATTACGAATTACGAATTACGAATTATCGGCAAGTATATAGTAAAAGTTGCCCCTCGATTTGATGTGCTGCTGGCGATAATACTGCGTTGATGGGCTTCAATAATCCGCTTAGAGATTGCTAACCCTAGACCATTACCGCTACCTTTGCGTGCGGGGTGTGTATCATCTACAAGTAATACATGTGGCATTGTTTATTCTAAATCAACGTTAGTTTTTTCTAATTATATTTTGTATGAATAGATGTATTTTTAACATTTATCTCTTGAAAGTTATTTCTTAAATAGTAAGGATGAAAATCTTATAGGCAAGAGGATTTAAGTTTAATCATGGCTGCTTAAATTACTCTTGACTATTACTGTTCCTTGTTGAGGAAATTTTATCGTAAAACTTGTTCCACCTCCTACTTCGCTATCTACATAAATTTCTCCATGATGTATTTCTAAACACTTTTTAACCACAGCAAGTCCTAGTCCACTGCCAACAATCTTACCTACATTATTAGCACGATGAAAAGGCTCAAATAAGTGTTTTTTAAATTCCCCAGGAATTCCTATCCCATTATCTTTAACTTGGAAAAATATTGCGGATGATTCACAACTAAGAATTAAAAAAATACTTCCTTCTGGAGGTGAATATTTAATTGCATTTGAGAGTAAGTTACTCAGAACCGAATAAAGTATATTTTCGTCTAATTTGGCATGGGTACAGTTTCCTTGGCTGATAAATTTAATAGTATGCTGTTGTTGATTAGAAAATTGGAGGTCTTCTATCAAATTAATGCAAAATGCTTCCAAATCTATCAGTTCTAGATGAAATTCTAATTTCCCAGCTTCTGCCCTAGTCAAAGTTAAAATATCGGTTAGTAACTGGTTCATTGACCTAGCTGAAGATTGAATGCGATACAGATTTTTAAGTTTCTTCTCTTCCGTCCACTGCTGATTACTTTGAGCCAATAGTTGAGCCGACCCTAATATAATACTCAATGGTGTACGAAATTCATGGGATACCATTGAAAAAAAGCGTAACTTCAATTCGCTAAGTTCTTTTTCTTGAGCTAAAGTCTGTTGAATAGCTTCTGCTTCTTGGCGCTTTAGTAATTGTTGATAAAGTAAGGCATAAACGCCTAATAAAATGGCAAAACTCAAGAAAGTACCGAGGAATTCAATCAACATCCGGTTGCGGATATTCTCTTGGGAATGTCTGACTGAGATTTGCAGTAACTGTTCCTCCCTAGCTTGCATTTGGGTAAGCGTTTCACGGATTTGATTACGGTTTTGATTACTTTGAGTAAGTAGAGGTGCTTGAATAGCAAAGCTTGATTTACCTACTTCTTTGAGGTTAATCGACTGTTTAGATAATTGAACTCTTTGAGCAATGAGGAATTTTAGCTTCGTTATTTGCTGCTGTTGATAAGAGTCATCAGCAAGCTGTTGCTGCAATTTTTTAACTTTGGCATCCAGGCTTTGCATTGCCTGATAGTAACGTTTGAGTTCTGATTGCTCTCTATAAAGAATATAACCCCTACGTCCAGCTTCTGCATCGGTTAGTGTAGCGAAGATGTCAAGAACATTTTTCATTACCTCATGTGTGTCCTTCACTTGATTGCTACTTTCAATTAACTGAGTAGCATTTTGGTAAGAAATAAGACTAGCTGTACCCATTAATAATAAGCTCAAGCCAAAGCCAGAGGCAATCCATTTCCTTTCCAGTGACCATTTCATAGAAAAATTAATTAATCATTAATGGCTCAGAGTCCATATCTTATCCAAGACCTTACATCAAAGTAAAGATTTTTCTAAATATTAGGCTTAGTTCAAAAATTTTATTACTAACCGATTTCTACCCGATTTTTGCCTTAAATCTCCACAAATAGATATTAAACTTCTACTTAAATTCAAGCTCCTCTGCACTAAAATATCTCCAAAAAAACAATTAATTTTTATTTTTTTGGAGATTTTTAATTTTATATAGATAGTAAGACTCATTGCCACTCCAAAAGCTTTCTTTTCTATTGGCTATGTAAATACCCACTAAACCGAATAAATTCTCTAAATAAAAAGATATTCTTATATCATCATGAAATAAACTGTGATTGCTCTATTATCTCATCTATAATTTATGCGAATTATATTGAAATTTAGAATTAATCAACATTCTTGCTTTTACTACCCGATTTTTACCCGAATTCTACCCAACTTTTAGACTTTTAAGGTGTAGCGTTAGGAAAATACAGATGAGGTATTAGAATATCATTTCCGGTTTGGGCAAATTTTCATGCCTTACTGTTCAATGAATATTGTCAATAAATATCGTTCATCATCATGAGCAAGTAGAGTGAAATTACAGAGTTCCAGGAATCCCGCAGTTACAAAGCGAGAGAGTGTTTTTAGACAAGATAAAAAGAAAAAAATTACTACCCATACACCAAACCAAATACGAAACACTAGACACAGACTTTTTTTAGTATGGTGTATTTTAATGGCAGCAGTTTTAGGACTGGTTATCAACTTGTATAAATTACAAATTGTACAGGGAGTAAAGCTAACAGAGAAAGCACGAAATCAGCAGATGGTAACTTTACAGCCTTTTATACCTCGCCGAATGGTGGTGGATCGTAATCATAATATCTTGGCTTGTGACCGTCTTGTATATACTCTGTACGCCCATCCAAAACTGTTTAAACAATCTGATGAACAAGTAGCACAAAAACTTGCCCCAATACTTAACAAAAATGCTAATGAATTAGTGAAAATTTTTCAAAGTCAAAAAAGTGGCATTTTACTTACTTCTGCTCTACCAGAAGAAACTGTTACTTATGTAACTGGATTGCACCTCAATGGTTTGGAGTTAACTCAAAAATACCTCCGGTTCTACCCAGAGAACGATTTAGTTGCAGATGTAGTAGGTTATGTCAATACAGACCGTAGTGGTCAAGCAGGTGTGGAATATAGCCAAGAAGATTTGCTGAAACGTTCTGTAGAAACTGTACGGCTCAGTCGAACAGGTAACGGCGCATTGATGCCAGATTATGCTCCTGTGGGATTGCTGGATTTTGATGATTTGCAACTACAGCTAACTATTGATAGTCGTCTACAACGAAGCGCCCGTTTAGCTCTAAAGCAACAGATGGAGAAATTTAGGGCGAAACGGGGGGCGGTAATTGTAATGGATGCTTTGGATGGTTCATTGCTGGCTTGAGTATCTCTGCCAACATATAACTCCAACGAATACTCCAAAGCTGATATTTCACTGTTTAAAAATTGGACAGTAGCGGATACTTATGAACCAGGCTCAACATTTAAGCCTTTGAATGTAGCGATCGCTTTAGAAAATGGCGTTATTAAATCAGATGATGTATTTAAAGATCCTGGTTTCATTAAAGTAGCCAACTACACTATTAAAAATGCTGAGGAAAACAATTATCGAAAAATTAGTATTGCTCAAATTCTCCAATACTCTAGCAATGTTGGCATGGTGGAAATTATGCAGCGATTGCGTCCTTCAGTCTATTACAACTGGCTTCAACGCTTAGGAGTAGGGCAAACTGTTGATACAGATTTGCCATTTGCAGTTAGCGGACAGTTGAAAAGTCAAGAAAATTTTGTTGCTTCACCCATTGAACCAGCAACTACCTCCTTTGGGCAAGGTTTTTCTCTCACACCGTTACAACTAGTGCAATTGCATGGGGCTTTAGCTAACGGTGGAAAATTAGTTAAACCTCATGTAGTTCGGGGACTAATTGATAGTAAAAGACAGATACATTACTCACCAACTTTCACAACACCAAGCCAAATTTTCTCACGCACTACAACTCAACAGGTGATTAAAATGATGGAAACTGTGGTTGAAGAAGGAACTGGAAAAGCCTCAGAAATCTCCGGTTATCACATAGCTGGCAAAACTGGTACAGCTCAAAAAGCAAGTTCCACTGGCGGTTATAAAAAAGGCGCTTACATCACGAGCTTTTCGGGTATATTACCAGTGGAGTCTCCCCGTTATGTAGTTTTGGCAGTGGTAGATGAGCCGAAAGGAGAAAATGTTTATGGTGGTACTGTCGCCGCACCCATTGTTAAATCTGTAATAGAAGCATTAATTTATCTTGAGAAAATTCCACCAATTCCGGGAGTTAATTAAGTGTTGAAGACTATACAAAATGGGAATAAAGTAGCCGCATAAAAAACTAGCCATCTATTTTTTAGAGTTTTATGGAGTCGAAATAAAAATTTCTAATCATATACAAATAGCAATTTTTCTAGTTGATTTAAACTGAAATATTTATGTTGTATATTATGCACTGATATCTACGATTATTGATAATAGTGCAAGATATCAAATTACCAAAATTAAATAAATTGTAGTTGTATTTATAAGTGAGGAAGTATAGTTGCCGTGTCTTCGACTAAAAGTTTTGCAAAGAAACACTCAGAAATTCACGATTTATCTGGTTTTGAGTTTTTCAAAGGAGTCGGTCAAGTAACTGGTGGTACGCTCCTATCTATCACGATGGTAGCAAGTTCGGTTTTAGCGGGAGGACTAGTTGGTTTAGCTATTAGTTTCCGCGATCTGCCAGATGTTAGACAACTACGAACTTTTTTCCCCTCAGAAACAAGTTATATCTATGACATTAAAGGTAAGCTTTTAGCAAGTATACATGGTGAAGCTAATCGAGAAGTAGTAACTCTAAATCAAATTTCTCCTAATCTCAAACGAGCGGTATTAGCCAGCGAAGACAGTCACTTCTACGATCATCACGGAATTAATCCTGTTGGTATTGGACGCGCAGCTTTAGTCAATTGGGCAGCTGGAGGTGTGCGAGAAGGTGGTTCTACAATCACCATGCAATTGGTGAAAAATATTTTCTTATCTCAAAAACGTGCTGTTACCCGAAAAATTGCAGAAGCAGTATTAGCAATTCGCTTAGAGCAAGTTATTAGTAAAGACCACATATTAGAGATGTACCTCAATCAAGTTTACTGGGGTCACAATAACTATGGTGTTCAAACAGCAGCACGCACTTACTTTAATAAATCAGCAGAAAATTTGACTCTGGGCGAATCAGCGATGATGGCAGGCTTAATTCAAGCTCCAGAAGAATTTAGCCCCTTTGTCAGTATGAAGCTGGCAAAACAAAAACAAAAAGAAGTATTGGGGCGAATGTTAGAACTTAATTGGATTACTCAGCAAGAGTATAATGATGCCCCCAAACAAAAAATAAAACTTGGTGAAATCAAGTCATTTCAAGGTAGCACTTTGCCTTACGTTACTAATACTGTAGCCCAGGAATTAATTAAAAAGTTTGGGCGTGAAACGTTGCTCAAAGGAGGAATGCACGTACAGACCACAGTAGATGCAGGCTTCCAAATGATGGCAGAAGAAACCATCAAGAAGTGGCATAAAACCCTTGAAAGTGAGGGATTAAACAATAATCAAATGGCTTTAGTGGCAATTGATCCTCGCACACATTTTGTCAAAGCACTAGTGGGTGGTGTAGATTCAAAAACTAGCGAATTTAACCGAGCAACTCAAGCCCACCGTCAGCCAGGATCTTCTTTTAAGCCGTTTGTTTACTATACTGCTTTTGCTAGTGGTAAATTTACACCAAATACAACAATCCTAGATACTCCAGTTAGTTATCGTGATGGTAACGGTTGGTATTATCCCCGAAACTACGATAATACATTTATGGGAGCAATACCGATTCGTACAGCCCTAGCCCAGTCTCGTAATGTTCCCGCAGTCAAAATTGGCAAAGCTGTGGGTATGAATAAAGTAATTGAAACTTGCCGTACTTTGGGAATTATGAGTCCGATGGAACCGGTGAGTTCTTTGCCACTAGGTGCGATCGGTGTGACACCATTAGAAATGGCTAGCGCTTATGCAACTTTTGCTAATTACGGGTGGCAATCACCTCCAACGATTATTGCCCGTGTTACTGACGGTAGTGGCAATGTGTTAATAGATAATACTCCTAAACCTCAGCGAGTTCTTGACCCTTGGGCATCAGCAGCAATTTTAGACGTAATGCAAACGGTAGTTAAAGAAGGAACTGGTAGAGGTGCAGATATAGGTCGTCCAGTTGCAGGAAAAACAGGTACAACTTCCTCAGAGAAAGATATTTGGTTTATTGGTACGGTACCGCAGTTAACAACTGCCATTTGGGTAGGGAGGGACAACAACCGACAATTATCTAGCCACGCGACAGGCGGAGGTATGGTTGCTCCTATATGGCGTGATTTTATGCAGAAGGCACTTAAAGATGTACCAGTAGAAAACTTCCAGCCACCTTCTAATTTTCCTCGTCCGAAATCAAATTAAAAATGTTCTAAGCTGAGACGCATTTAATTTTTCCAGATGAAAACCTCACAGCAAGTCTTCAGGCTCCAAAAAGTCTAATTTTGATGCGCCACATATTATATCCCGGATTTCTCACCGATGCTCAAAGCCTGTGCAGGGGAGTAGGGGAGTAGGGAAGAGTTATTGTACAAGTTCTTTCTCCTCTGCCCCTCTGCCCTTCCCTCAAACTTGTGAGAAATCCGGGTATATCTAGGGCGTGTCATCAATTAGGTAAACTGGAATCAGGGATTCTTAGGATAAGCCAAATGGTGCAATTTATTTAGCTGCTTCTGTTATCTGCTTAAATTGATGACACGCCCTAGTCCATCAGAAGCGGCAGTTGATAGTCAACCAGTGGAAGCAGCAACGATGATTTGCATTGATGTAGCCTATGATGCCATCAAAAAGATACATGGACGCAAACAACATCTGAGTGTAAGCGAGGAAGTCACTCTCCTGACTCACCCAGAAGCTACTACTGTCTTGCTGCTTGAGTGCAGCATCGCAAGATTGCCAATTAATTAAGAACTTTATACCTCATTGCTTCACTACTAGGTATTCTCAACTTTTGATAAACGCCACTCAGTTGAACACGTTCTGGTGGTTGATGGAAGGTTGCACAGCATCTTTGCACTGCCGCTTGATATTCCCGCCATTGCTTACGAATGGCTATACTAGTCACATCATTACCTAAGTCTTCAAATTTTAGCCCAGCCCGACTAAGCCAAATTTCCACGTCAGTTGTTTCACCAAAAGGTTCGGAAAAAAGATTATTGTTAAACATTGTTACAATATTTACCTTTTTATATATAGTACATAAGTTCCCTTTGTTGGCGTTTAGACCGTCTTTCCCAAAGGTCTTGGAGTGAATGCTTTTGGAAAACTAAGTTAGCTGATTGACAGGCTTCTTGCCAAACCTCCTCCACTATGCCCGATTCCATAGTTTCAATAGTTGTATTGTTGGCAGGTACATCAATCTCTACTCCCTCTATGGCAGTCAAAACATCTAGAACTGTGATTTTTCGGGGGTCACGTGCTAAGATGTAGCCGCCCTTAGCGCCACGTAAGCTATTAATTAAACCTCGACATCTTAATGTTGCTAGTAGTTGTTCTAAGTAGCGATTTTGTATACCTTTTAGCTCTGCTATTTGTTTAATTTGCATTGGCTCGCCATTCTGGTAGGAATCTACCAATGCCAACATCGCTAGAAGTGAGTATTCAAATTTATTTGGTAGTCTCATTAGGCTAGATACTATACAAGCTTTTAAACTTGTAATTCTATCTAAACTCTAAAGTAATAAAGTAATAGGAGCTATTTTGATTTGTTTTCAAAAAGATAAACAAGAATGATTGACAAAATAGTAATTTAAAGGTAGGTGTACGAGTTTTCAACTTCTAACACTGTTCTAATAAACTCTTGAAGTAATTAAAGAAAGTATTGTACGAACTATTATTTTTTCCTTGCACCCTTCGCCTTCTGCTCCCTCGGCTCCAATAGCTTGTGATAAGAGAGACAGGAGTATGTATTCTTTGTATAAGAGTAACACAAGTAATACTAAGCCAATTTAGACCTATCTAAGAATATTCTCCAATGAGACTGTAAATCAGCCCAGCCAGTACAATTAGAGTCACAATTACATAGGTATAATCTTTTAGTCGAACAAAGGCCAACAGAGAAAAAACCACTCTCATAACTGGAGTAGCAATCAGTAGCAGTAGTCCTAGTTGAATAATGCTAGAACTTACGCATTGACAGAAAATTGATACTATGTATTCAAATTCAAATTCTGCGCTAAATGTTCCAAAATAAAGTCACGAGCTACTTGGAGAGACAGATTCCTTTGGATTTCATACCAATTTTCAATCAAGTCTTCTGCCCGCATTAATTCTAATTGTGTGAAAGCGCGAATTGCACTAAAAAAGTGAGTCTTAATAGCATCGGTTGTTCTAACCATGAATCTTCCAATGCCACATACTTGTTTAATAGCTCTGTGGTAACACTCAATCCCCCAATGAATTGAATGTAGCTCTTTAAATTCTGTTCTGGAAATTGAGTTTAGTGTATCTTTTTCAGGGATATACATAATGTAATATCTTTTAGTTTCGTTTTTGAAACTTTTCCGAAATACTTTTACCTGACCAAAATTCTTTAGATACACTATTAAACCATCTTCGGGAATTTCTAAGTTTTGGACTTGGGTAAAATTTTTACCATCAATGGAACATGAGCGATTTTTAGCTACCCCAGTTAAAAACCCTAATCCCTTGTTTTTCAGTAACTTCAGGTTTTTTTGACTGGAATACCAAGCGTCAGTTGTCATTGTTTTAGGCTTTAAACCCCAATCCATTACCTCAGTAATCATTTCTCGTAAATAATCATTTTTAGTCTTGTTATCTTGTTTGTTATAAATGCGATAATTTACAGGTACAGATTTACCTGAACACTCGGTGTAATACAAGGTAATTAACTGAACTCCCTTAACGGCACGATGATGTCTACCTGAATAGTAATAACCGATTAAATCTGTTATTTCCGGGTCACTATGAGGCTTATCAATTACCGTATCATCTCCACTTAAAGTACCTCCAACTAGATTGATATTGGGCTTGATTTCTTCAAATAAGTCCTTGGGTTCGTACCGTTCACGTAGCAAAAATCTATTGACGCTATCATGAGATAAATTTTCCATTATCTCTGCCAGACGTGTGCAACCTGGATACTTTGATTCTGCCAGTAGAAACAGAGTATAAGTGTTCAAGTCACATTTAGCGGTTGATGGTTTAGTAATTGCTCTGATTGTCCGAACCCTAAACACAGCCAAGTAAATTATCTGTTTTTAACGCCTCTGGTAACTAGCGGTCGCTGTTTTTTTTCTGCATTCTCCTTATGCACTTTTTGTCTTGCTTGTCAATGCGTAAGTTCTAAATGCCTCGGTTACGACCTGATAATATTGATGTTTTTACCCCGGCTGGAGTGCGAAACTCTGCTGGTTCTCCCCGAAAAAACTGGTAATTAGGAACCTCAGTCCCGTGGCGAATTAAGTACAAAATTCCACCCGTTAGAACCAGAACGGTAGCAAGGATGACCCCGACTCTTAAGAGATTGCCAATAAATTGCTCAAAGCGCTGCTCAAACTTAGTACGTCTGTTTAGAACCATTTTAAAGCCTCCCAGTTAGACCTTTGTAGATCATTTCCAGCGCCAGTACCAAAATCACACCACTGAAAATATTTCGCAAAAGTTGTACCCTGGCTCTGACAAGTACTCGCGCCCCCAATACAGCACCACACAGTACTCCCAACATCACTGGCATTGCTAATCCGGGGTCGATATAACCTCGGTTTAGATATATTCCTGCACTAGCAGCTGCTGTTACTCCAATCATGAAATTGCTGGTAGTTGTGGAAACTTTGAATGGAATATGCATTATTTGATCCATTGCCAGCACTTTGAGCGCTCCCGAACCAATACCTAGCAAGCCGGAAAGTACACCAGCTATAAACATTAGTCCAAATCCAAAGGGAACACCACGCACGTTGTAAGATTGTTCTCCCGTAGAAGTTGGATAAGTGCTATTTAGCTTCAAGCGTGTTGCCAGGGGATCTGGCGGTAAATTATCAATGTTTTCAGAGTAGGGTTTACGAGATAGGTACGCACTATAAAGTAAAACAATCCCAAACACAATAGCGATCGCTCCAGTAGAAATCTTCGCTGCCACAACCGCTCCAGCTACAGCGCCAAAGGTTGTTGCTATTTCTAGGAACATCCCAAGCCGCATATTGGTGTAACCTTCCTTTACATAAGCAGAAGCTGCTCCACTAGATGTAGCAATCACAGATACTAAAGAAGCACCAATCGCATAGTGGAGATCCACTCCACAAATTACAGATAGGAAAGGAACAATTACTACGCCACCACCCAAGCCTGTCAAGGCTCCTAAAAATCCAGCGCTCAAGGAGCCAAACCATATTAATAGCGAAAAATCCAGAGTATTCAAGGTTTATTCTCCACTATTTGGTTTTATGGATAAAAGGGAAAAGGTTAAAGGGGAAAGGGGAAAGGGATGAACACATCGCCCACAAGGGGCGAGGTTTTTACCTTTCCCCCTTCCCCTTCTTCATAAAAACACCAATTAGTTTCACACTGGTTAGTTGGTTTTACTTTATATTTTTTCAATTATAAAAACAAATATTTTTTCTTATTAATTCAATAAAAGTTTTTAATCATATTGTATATATAAGCATTGAAAAAACTGTCAAAATTACAAATTGTTTATGGTCTATTCCACTAATTTTTTATCAAATTTATAAAACAGATATTTCACCAGTTAAACTACTGTAAAGCCAGCAAAATATAGTAGTTTTGTGAACGTCATAATTATGCCATAACTTGGTCATAACAGCAGGGTAAGAGCATCTCAATCAGGCTTGACACAAGGAATCAGAAGAATCTAAAGTATTGTCAATGAAACAACTGAGAACCTGAATCATATAATTGTTATCCATAGCGGTGCGTTTCATTTTTTGACGAAGACTACGTTTGTAGGTCTGTTCACGGTTAAGAGCATTGAGAGCGAAGCGTCGTAAAAGAGCAAAATTTTGGGGACTGTGGAAAGAACGAATGCGACAAGCGTCTTCTGCAAAAGTACAGTCGAGAGTCCAGTGAGCCTCGTTTTCAATGCCCCAGTGTTTTCGGATAGCCCGACCGATAATTTGAGCATCACTGTTTAAAGAAGTGAGATAAAACTGAACCTCACGAGTAGTTTTATTCCAAAGATGACGAACACGGACAACCATAACTAGAGATTGCAAACCTGCCCATAATTTGGGTTGATAAAGCTCACCGATAGCCGCAATGGGTACAGTCCAAACTTCACGAATTTCCGTGCGATGATGTGCTTTTTCAATCCGTTTGTCATAACTAACATTAATCCCCGAAAATTGCTCTGCTTGCGCTTTGTCAAACCATTCTTTGACTTGAGAATAGAGCATGGGATGGTTGGCTTTCAGTGCCAGGACATAATCAGCTTTTTTGGCGATAATCTGTTTGGCAATTTCGGTTTGTGTTCCCATTGCATCAATGGTGATGATACAGCCAGAGATGTCTAGCATTTCTAACAGTGCTGGAATGGCGGTGATTTCATTGGATTTATCTTCTACTTTCACTTGTGCCAACACTAAACTGTGCTCACTCGCCCAGGCACTTATAAGGTGGAGTGCGCTTTGACCTTGATTGCGGTCATAAGAACCCCTAATTGTCTTTCCATCTATGGGGATAATTTCTCCTCCCATGTTTGTGATTAGGGTTTCTACCCATCTCAAGAAACATCGATTTAATGCTTCTGGGTCGATCAACTCAAACACTCGTCGAAATGTATCATCTGAGGGAATACCATTTGGTAATGCCAGAAACTCTTCTAACCATGTTTGCTTGCTGATGCCATAATTCTCGATGTCTTCCCACCCTTGTGCTCCAGCTATGATTGCTAAAATTGCGATGACTAAGATATCTGTGAATTGATGTTTCTTCGTCCGCTCTACTCTCTTGTCTTTGATATCCGAGAAATGCTCAACTAGACTTTGTTGAATACTGCCAATGTCTGCTATTTTTCTTGATTTTGGCTGACAACGAGTATTTTTGACACTATCAGCAGATTTAGTTTCAAAGCCCTCTGACATCAATTTGGCTCCAGGAGATTTTCAATCGAGTAATTGAATTCATCTCATTGATCTTGCTCGGTCGTCAAGTCTATTTTTTACACATTCATTAATACTATCTTCTAGAACTTGTCAAGTTTTCTTTATACCAAATTAGATGCGCTTACCCTGGTCATAACAGTGTCATAACTATGTCACAGATGGCTGTTATCTTGTGAATGCTTTCTTAACAGATATTCTCTACATTCAATCGAATATGCTCTTTTTTATAGTCTTAAGTACAGTTTGCAGTAAAACTGGTGAAGTAATTCTAAGTAAAAGTTTCTGACTGATCGCATCTTATTGATGAGGCTGATCCATAAGAATTGATAAGTCGAATTATAAGACGGAAGAATTTAGTATAGCAAATAACGTAATCCCATATTAGAGAGGAATAAATTATGCTTGAGTTATTAGGTTCAGGCTTAGTGACGCTGTGGCTACAAAAAGCTGGAATCCAAATCAATTATTTAGATGCTTTAGATGCACTAGCTTGGCAAATTAGTCCTAGCTTGGTTCTTGCCTCAGATCCAAATCCATCTGGAAACACTACAGTGCAAGAATATCTTCAGAAGCTAATAACATCAAAACTGATAGCACAGAATTTGAAAGAAAACCAAGGTATTTGGATACAGTCAGGGCCAATGCTTATGGCTAATCACCAAGGTACAACACCTCTGCCAGCTGCATCTTTAACCAAAATTGCGACTTCATTAGTTGCTTTCAAAACCTGGGGGCCAGACCACCAATTTGAGACTTTAGTAAGTGCCACTGGACCGGTAGTAAATGGGGTATTAGAAGGTGATTTAGTCATAGCTGGTGGTGGAGATCCAATGTTTGTTTGGCAGGAAGGAATAGCTTTAGGAAATACTCTCAATCAAATAGGCATCAAACAAGTAAAGGGAAATTTGGTAATTACTGGTAATTTCGCCATGAATTTCCAGCGTTATCCATTCTTGGCAGGTCAAATGCTCAAACAAGCACTAAATTATGCCAAATGGAACCGCCCTGTTATTTTCCAATATTCAACTATGCCCAAGGGAACACCAAAGCCACAAGTTATAATTACTGGTACTGTAAAAGTCAATTTACAATCCACTCCCCAACAAACTTTGTTAGTGCGTCACCGGTCTTTGCCTTTACAACAACTAATCAAGGAGATGAACGTTTTTAGTAACAATGATATGGCAGAGATGCTAGCAGAGTCAGTGGGAGGGTTTAGTGTAGTCCAATCAACAGCCGCTAATATGGCTGGAGTACCACAGTCAGAAATTCAATTAATTAATGGTTCTGGACTAGGCCCAGAAAATCGCATTTCTCCTAGAGCAATTTGTGCAATGTTCATGGCGCTAGAGCGGGAAGCAGTCGCTCATCAGATGAATTTGGCTGACTTATTTCTCACTTCCGGGTTGGATCATCGGGGGACAATTCATCGGAGACATATTCCTCTTGCGACTGTAATTAAAACTGGGACATTGCATGATGTCAGTAGTTTAGCTGGTGTGATGCCTACACGCGATCGCGGTTTGGTCTGGTTTGCAATCCTAAACCGTGGCACAAACCCAGCAGGTTTCCGTTCTGAGCAAGATAAACTGTTACAAAATTTGATGAAACAGTTGCAACTACCTCAAGTAGTTCCTAGTATCCTAACTCCCCACTTAGCGATGAACTCTTTACCTCAAATCGGTGTAGACAGTCGTAATGAAATTTTATTCAGAAACTAGACTTTTCAAAAACTAAAGCTGGAGTATGAGTCTGAACTAAGCTTTCAAGGTATAATCTACCAATAAATAATCAAGAATCTGAACACTTTTAGTACTAAGTACAGGGTAAAAATAATTGATTATTAATTTTTAATATGGTAGATAAATTTATATCAAATTCTTATAAAAATGTCATAGCTTATTCATAACAATGACAAATTTTTATCAAATATTTTTTCTAACCTAGAGAAAGTAAATGTTTTAATCTTTTGTGGCAAATCAAGGATTTTCAAAGCTATGGATAACATTTTGCTTTGTCTAATTTTGGGACTAATTGCAGGAATAGTAAGTGGAATAACTGGAATTGGCGGCGGCATAATTATTCTGCCTGCCTTAATTTTTCTGTTTGGCTTCTCTCAACACCAAGCTCAGGGTACAACATTAGCTTTGCTTGTTCCTCCGATTGATATTCTGGCTGCATGGACTTACTACAAGCAAGGATATGTAGACTTTAAAATAGCAGGATTGCTCTGCTTGGGCTTTGTATTAGGTGGATGGCTGGGTGCTAAAATAGGAACAGGATTATCTAATGTGATATTGGCAAGAATATTTGGAGTTTTACTGCTTGTTAGTGCTATCAGAGTCCTGTTTACAAATGCAGGTGATTCCACTTTGTAACTCAGCAATTGTGTTCAAGAACATCACAAAATACATTTTATTTACTCCTTGTAATTGTCATATTTAGGGATTATTAATTGTAAGAATTGTTTCCCTATCTATCTAACTCACTTTATTATAAGAAACCTGATTGAAAATTTATTTTTCTAAAAAAATATAGTATTATCTATTTTTTAATACAGAAATATTATCACAATGCGTATTTTGGTAGTCGAAGATGATGTTCAGTTAGCAGAGATGTTGATGGAAGCCCTGACTGACCGTCAATATGTGGTAGATATAGCCCAAGATGGAGAGGAAGCATGGGATTATATCAAAGTGTTGGAATATGATTTGGTAGTACTAGATATTACTTTACCCAAATTAGATGGTGTAAGTTTTTGTCAACGCTTGCGATCGCCTATGGTGGGGCGTAGCTCATCGCGCAACATTACAATACCTGTACTCATGTTAACAGCACGCGATACCCTTGGTGACAAAATTACTGGTTTGGATGCTGGGGCAGATGATTATATGGTCAAACCTTTTGAAATGCCAGAGTTAATGGCTCGTGTTCGCGCCCTATTACGCCGCAATAGTGCCGCAACATCTTCTTCAGATTTTGGTTGGGGTAGTTTGCGTTTAAATTCCAGTACTTATGAAGTCACTTATGCTGACCAGCCTTTACATCTAACACCTAAAGAATTTGCTCTTTTAGAACTAATGGTTTCTAGCGGTCGGCGGGTGCTAAGTCGAGCCGGAATTATTGAGCGCATTTGGTCACTTGATGACCCTCCGAGCGAAGAAACTGTTAAGTCTCACATTAAAAGTTTACGGTATAAACTTAAAGACGTAGGTGCTGCCGATGATTTTATTGAGACTGTTCATGGATTGGGCTATCGCTTAAAGCAGCTTTAGAAAACTAACCGATTTCTACCTTATATTTGCCCCTGATCTCCACAACTGATTGTTATACTTCAATTACATTACTGAAATTCACCTCTTCTTTTACACTAGAACACTATTATTCTCCAAATCTATTTAATTATTGATTTGGAGAATTTTAATTTTTATCTAACTAAACTAAAAAATACATAATTACCCTATTTTTAGATATTTCTATTATGAAATCTTTGGATGGCTGAGAATAAGTTTCACCACAGTGTCAAGCTTATGTTGAATCTTCGGTTTTACGGAGTTCTATTTGCTGTAGGTAAGGCTACATGAACAATTAAAATTTAAATATTTAGATATTTGATATTTTCAAATGAGATAGAAATTAATTTAGATAGCATTTTTATTAGTAACCGATTTCTTACCGATATTTAACCGATATTTCAACTTCTAAAATATAACATTTTTGAACGAAAGTAATTTACTAAGTTTATTTGAGTTTTAAGGAAAAATTTATGCCCCATTCCCCAGTAAATATTTCCAATATTGTTATTACAAATAAAGAGTATCGCCAGCTTATAGCTTATGCAGGATATCATCAAATATCAATTTATGAAGCAATAGGGTTATTAATTGATTCTCTTCCAGAATGCTCTCCAAATAATAATAAATTAAGTAGAAGCCATTCGTTTATGTTTGCCAGAAGGTTTTTACACGTTTCTTTCGATGATAGATAACTTAATAAGTAACTTAATAAATAACTTTTTCTCTAAGTTACCTAGCTGTGAATTTTTGTACCACATACCACAGTGAATTTTGATTATGAATACTCTTACTTCTTTAAATTTAGTTAAATCTCTAGAAAATTCTGCTTCAGAAACGCCAAATTATCAACCCATTTATGCTCTAATTTCAGTTCATGGCAATCCGACATCTGAAATTGGTAAAGAAGGGGCATGTGGTCAAAATGTCTACGTGCGAGAATTGGGATTAGCATTAGCAAAACGCGGCTGTCAGGTTGATATGTTTACCCGACGCGAATACCTCGACCAAGAAGAAATTGTAGAATTAGCACCAGGGTGTCGCACTATTCGTTTAAATGCTGGGCCAGCAAAATTCATTACTCGAAACGAATTATTTGAATATTTACCAGAATTTGTAGAAGCCTGGCTGAATTTTCAACAACAAACAGGGCGCAGTTATGCCTTGATTCACACTAACTATTGGCTTTCTGCTTGGGTAGGATTAGAACTTAAATCTCGATTGGGACTACCCCAAGTTCATACCTATCACTCTATAGGGGCAGTTAAATACCGTAATGTGGAGAATCCGCCGCAGATTACTGCCATTCGTCATTGTGTGGAGAGGGAAATTTTAGAACAAGCAGATTATGTAATATCCACTAGTCCTCAAGAAGCGGAAGATTTACGTCAGTTAATTTCGCAACATGGTCGTATTAAAGTCATTCCCTGCGGAATTAATACTGAACACTTTGGTTCTGTCAGTAAAGAAGTTGCTCGTCAACAGTTGGGAATTGATGCAGATTCTCAGATAATCTTGTATGTAGGACGTTTTGACCTCTGCAAGGGAGTTGAAACCCTAGTCAGAGCTTGCGCCAATTTGCCTCCAGCATTTCAACTCTATCTAGTTGGTGGTAGTCGTGAAGATGGGGCAGACTTCCAAGAACAACAACGCATTCAAACTTTGGTGAATGATCTGGGATTGGAAGCCGTTACAGTTTTCACTGGACGAATTTCTCAAGCGCTGTTACCTGCTTACTATGCCGCCGGGGATATCTGCGTTGTACCGAGTTACTATCAGCCTTTTGGTTTAGTGGCAATTGAAGCAATGGCAGCCGGAACACCCGTAATTGCTAGTAATGTGGGAGGATTGCAGCATACGGTAGTGCATGGTGAAACCGGATTTTTAGTTCCTCCTCGTGATTCTAAAGCATTGGCGATCGCTATTCATAGTCTATTACGAAGCTCAACTCTAAAAGAGAGCTATGGTAATGCTGCACAAAATTGGGTTCAGTCTCGTTTTAGCACTCAGGGAGTTGCCGCCCAAGTTCACGAACTCTATCAATCTTTAACACTTGATATATTTGTTCAAGAAATTATTAAAACTAAAAAGTTAACTCCAGATTTAGAAAGACAAATCCAAAATTTATTGAAGTCGAAAGTTTTGAAATCTAATGAAATTAAAGCTCTAGAAAAATTAATTGACTCTTTTTCTAATGACATTGTGCAGTGGGCAAGCAGTTAAATAATATCGTGTCCGGTTAAAGACTTATCATTAATACCGCAGTTGTTACTGAGAGAAGGCTTGCCATGAGCAACTTGCCTTGAGCAGAGTCGAAAGGAGCCGAACGGGAGCAAGGGGAAAGAGGTTTATCAATACTGTACTGTTTTAGTGAGAATAAGCAAATATGAAACTGCTTTTGGTGATTGAATTAGATAATACCTTGGTTGGTAACAATCGAGCTATTGCTGCTTTAAACCAAAGGCTAGAAGCTATACGCAATCAGATTTACTTAGTCTATGTTACTGGTCGCTCTTATGCTTCTAGTCGTCGAGTGATAGCACAAGAACGGCTTTTGAAACCCGATTATTTAATCGCTAGTGTAGGTACTGAAATTTATCAACAGGGTGTGCTTTTAGAAAAAGATTGGGCAAATCAAATCTCAAAAGATTGGGATTGGGATGCAGTTTGGACAATTGCTAGTTACTTTCCAGCACTGATACCTCAATCCGACAGCGAACAAACTCCCTATAAATTAAGCTTTTGCCTAGATATGGATGCGCCGCTTGAGGTTATCCATGATTTGCAGGATTTGTTAACTTTTACTGGATTGCCGTCTGAAGTAATTTTCAGCAATGGCCGGGACGTTGATATCATACCCAAGAACAGTAACAAAGGTAAAGCAACTGCATATCTGCAAGAATTGCTGCAAGCGCAATTAGATGCAACCGTTATCTGTGGAGGTTCTGGAAATGACATCAGTTTATTTCAACAGCCATCAGCTGGGATTATCGTTGCTAATGCCCAAACGGAACTTCTGTGGTGGTATTACAAGACATATTACCCTTGGCACTTTTTAGCTCACTACCCTGGTGCTGCGGGTATTCTTGAAGGATTGATTTATTTTAATATTTTGCCATTTCCTAATGGTTGGAGGGCAATGGGCTACGCCCCACCATAGGCGATGGTGCGTATGTTGCCGAGGCTTGCTGGATACAGCAAGCCTCCACCGTGCCTTTGACACGGTGCAACCATCCTAAAAGGATGTTGGACAACAGCACCCGCATAGCGATCAAAATTTATTCCAAATTAACAGCAGCACCATTAAATACAAAGTAGAACAGATTGGTGGTGTATTTATTGAGGTTCCAACGCGACAAGTAAAGCCTTCTCAAACCTGCCCTAAATGTGGACACCAACACAAAAAGACACTCGATATCCGAGTGCATGAGTGTGATTGTGGATATTTGCAGGATAGAGATATTGCTGCTGCCGAAGTTATGCTTTATTGGGCTAAAGGGAATCTGCCGGGGTCAGGAACTGGCCTCGTAGTCGCAGAGTCGCCTAGCTCTACCACATCCACCGGCAAGCGCAAACAAGCTGGAAGTATGCGGCAACTAGGGGCGAAGAAGCGACAAAAATCTCAAAGTAATTTCGCTAAAAACAGGTTAGAGGATGTAGAAACCTCTAGCGATGGCGTTGCCAGCTAGAGGTAGTTCATAGAAGTATGATCCGCACCAGGGCCCCCGCGAATTAGAAAGGCAACAGGTTTAGAGCAGATGCTCGCGCCATCCACCAATAGTGCAGAACCTTCCACATCAAAGAAAATCTCTGTATCTCGTATTTTCGCTCGCATTTTCGGGATATATAAAATCAAATGACTTCAAATATATATCAGACTTTTACCCTTATGTTGGGAACTACCGTGTCAGGCTTTGTAGTAAGTGTGAGGATATCTGTGTGGCTAAGATTTCAGGTTCTAGGTTTTGGTTCTGTACAACAAGTAGATCGTAAAGAGTCCAATTAATCGTGCCAATAATGCTGTTAATAGCAATTTGAACATTGAGCGCAGGTGGATTAAGAAATATCCGTTGAGCAATACCATCCTCAATAATGGTCAATAAAATATTGCGATAGTTTTGTCGCGCTGACTGAAGTTGTTCGGTTGCTTTCATGTCACCATAACCGATTTGCATGAAGAATAGCTTGATTAGTCCTTGATGCTGATGAAAATAGCGCAATGTGAGTAAAACAACCATCTGTATTGCCTCTTTTGGATCAGAACAGGGTTTATGAGCTTGAGCAATTTGAAGATGTAACTTGTTTAAATGCCTGACTATGATGGCAGTAAGCAATTCTTGCTTGCTTTTGAAATGCCGATAAAACAATCCAACCGATACACCTGCATTATCAGCAATAAGTTGAGGTTGAGCTTGCTCATAGCTCTGGCAGAGCAATGTCTCCCCTGCATCCAACAAAGCCGTGTATCGCCCAAAAACATCATATCGAGGTTGTGTAGGTTTAGTTGTTTTTCCCATAAAGCAACGGTTGTGGTAATCTGAAACGAGTGAATATTATTCATTCACTCTCAATCATCGCATTTATGGATATATCTTATGCCTGAACAAATATTTATCAACACAATTGAGCAGCCGTGGGTTGATTTGCCTCAATTTCCAGGAACTCAGTTTTTACCATTAGCGGAGCCTGTTCCAGATGGGTCAATCCATCGTTTGAAAATGAGTGCTGGCACTATAATTCCAGTTCACATCCATTTTTGTGATGAGTATGTTTATATACTTTCTGGGGTAGTTGAAACTGGGGGAACAACATTATCTACGGGAACATTTTGGTTTACCCCTGGCAACATTCGCCAGGGGCCGCACAAAGCCATAACAGACGTTGAACTTCTGACAATTCGCCTGGGAGCAATGGGAGCTTTTGAACTCGATTCCGGTTTGTAAGGGTGCAAGTTGCTATCAAATATTTTCAATTGGGCTGTTCCAGACTCAAATCAATCACCTCAAGTCCCGCATTTCTCACAAGTTTGAAATGCAGAGGGACAGAGGGGCAGAGGGGAAAGAACTTGTACAATAACGCTCCCCTGCTCCCCTGCACAAGCACAGGCTTTGAGCATTGGTGAGAAATCCGGGAAGGACATCTGGCAACCAGCGAACGTTTTCAATCATTTTGTCATGAGTCCGAGCTTTGTCTCTGATAAGTCTGACATAACTTTAATCCTCTTTTATTGTTACCCAATTACTCAAAACAGCTATGTAGCAATATCAAAAGAAATAGATTTAGCCCATTAATTATTTATCTCCCACCCAGTCCGGGTAAAAAATAACTCCAAACACTTTGCTCCTTTGACGCTGAGTCTTCTAAGCATAAAACATTCTGTGGCCCTGGCTGATTACTCTGAATCTCCCGCATATTGAGAGCGTGAATAGTTTGGGCTAACTCTGGATTGTCTTCTAACAACTCAGCCTCAAAGCTTAACTCCTGCTGCAACAGTTGGGCATTTCGGCGCAAGAACATCTGCTGATTGTGTCGCTGTCTGATCAGGGATTCAGTTAGGTGTAATTATTCTGCATAACTTAGAGCTTTACAAGCGTGCCATTGGGCTATTCACCTGCCTTCTATTTGCGTCTTAGCCCTTTTTGCTCCCTCGCAAAGTAGTATGGTAAACCAGCAGCTAGAAAACCAATGAGACGTGGCAGAAAACTATAATGAACTGCGGTTAATAGATAAAGTTTTGACGGGAGAAAATATGCGAGTGTTTGAATTAATTTTCATCTTGGAAAAAGATGGCGAACGAAATTTTTAATCAAGATGCGCTCGCTACAGCAATTGTGCGGATTCATGAAGTTAGCTGATTAATAAGTCCCGCATAAACACGGATTCATTCCTGCTGCCTTTCAGTAAAACTGCATTATACAAGTTTTGAAGGTGCATTTATGACTGATACTACAATGTTAGATAACCGTATAAATAAGCAAATAAAATTTGAACCATTAGAAGCGACAGTAGCAGCAACAGAAGAAGAGTCAGTAATATTAGCTGAAAAGCTCACACAGGTGGCAATTCCTTTAGAAGTACTGTTGCAAGCACTTAGTATAGCTAAATACGATAAGTCAGCAGCTTTTCAATACGCTGACAAATATCTAAAGAATATCAAAAAGTCAAAATGGGTTATTATCAAAACAGCTTGAAATTTTCCGATGAAACCCTCATCTGAATATTTTTCTCTTGATGTAAATTCTCAGTTTTGATTATTCCAGCATCATTTTTCCCCATCATGCTCAACAACTTTACAAGCCTTACCTCTGTATCCTGCGTCATTGACAATATGATTCAGTTTTAAGGCAGATTCTAACGCTTCAGTTCTATCAGGTAAATTGGTTAACACATCCGCTTTTGTGCCAGAGTTAGATTCTATATAAACTGAGTAAGTCACTTTAACTCCCATTTGTCTTTATCTCCTATTGCTCTATAGTCAAATTCCATATCTTACTCAAAAGCTATAATTAATCTTCAATCAAATGATTTTCTATAGTGAATCTTGCAAAATTTAATGCTTTTTCTAGTGACTCTTGCCCGTATGATCGGTCTTTATAGCTATCGACTACTAACTCCAAACTAGAATTTCTGATGTAGTAGATATAAGAACCTACATCGTAGGGATCGGGTTGGTAATAGGTAACGATTATTTCAAACCCTTTATGGTTCTCGTGTGCCTCAATCGTGTTACCTTTAAATTCAAGCTGATTAGGAATTTTCACAAGTAATCATTTTTGGTTTTTGATAAGTACGGCGCTCTAGCTTGTTATTAAAAGGAAAAGATGCTGAGATTAACCTCAAACCAATAAAATACTCAAGGTCATCAGTGCCAGATTTTGAAATGAAATACCCTGCAAAGTAATTCTAGTTTCAGATTCTTGAGTTATTTCAACGTTGGGTTGAATTGTGTTTATTAATTCTTGCAAATTATCCATCTTAAATGGGGAAATGGGACTCCCGATAGAACTATCGAGTTTAGCGGGAGATGAATTTCTTCCGATATTATAATTGTCCATTAGGACATCATTATTTGTATTCATAGTCGTCAGCTTTGTGTATGGTTTTCAGATATTTAGGATGAACACCAAAGTTTTATTCCAAAGTGTGCAAAACAAAACTAGGGCGAAACTTAATTGCAATTCTGCCTGTATAAATTCCGGCAAATTTACCAGTAGGAATATGAGCTTTGACAATATCACCAGTAGTAAAGCCCTGGAAATACTTAATTACCTCCCAATCCCGGAAAAAACTTATTCCAGACACTTTGCACTTTAGGGGTTGAATCCCCTTGCATAACACCAAATGATCCTTGCTGTTGGGCTTGAATCTCCTGTATATTAAAAGAATGAATCGTCTGGGCTAACTCTGGATTATCTTCTAACAATTCAGCCTCAAAGCTTAATTCCTGCTGCAACAGTTGGGCATTTCGGTGCAAGAACATCTGCTGATTGTGTCGTTGTCTGATAAAGGATTCAGTCAGGTGTAATTGTTCTTCAAAACTCAAATTGTCGTATTCGTTATACATTTTATTCAACTCCGATCAATCCAAAGTATTCTGCTGACAATTCCATTAAGTATCTTAAGGCTAAACAATCGCCGTAGTTTGTGTAGATTTGAGCTATGGTTTTGAAAATTTCTAGAAAATTATCAGGGGTTACTTCAGTGAAATGAGAAGCTAAATCAAATGCTGAGTTTTCTGAATGTGGTTCTAGCGGCCCTACTTCAGCCCACACTATTAATCCTCGGTTATCTAATTCTGCCAAGCTTATAGAATTAACCGCATCCACAACGGAGTCAGGCGCATACTTTATTAATAGCTTAATCACCAAATAACACCTCCATAAAGTAGCTGATATCCCAGCCTCAATCTCGTAATAAATTCGTCAGTATTGCGATTACCCCAAACAGGATTACTAGGGCTTTTTATCCAGTTGATTGGACTATGACAAATCTCATTATGACAACGGTAGCACGTAGGAAATGTAGATTCACCAATGATGTCGTTGCCGTAGTAAGCGTGATGGATTTCTTCACTTTTCTTAGTCAGACAGACTACACAATAATTGTGAGTTTTTCGGTGAGCGATCGCTACTTGTTTTCTGTACTGTTTGGGATTACCATACCGAGCATTCCAGTTTAATCGTCTGTGTAGCCGAGATTTTCTAGTAATAGAGTCACCCCTTTTTCGTTTAACTCTTGCCCCGTTAATTCGTGCCACTTCTGTTTGATTTCCTGAAAATGTGGTTTTCTCCCTAATTCTGTTGCCCATTTTCTAATTTCTTGATACCAGTCAACCTGCTGCTGTGAGGATTGCTGATTATTTTTAGAACTATTAACAGTGTCAGCATTCGGTTTGGAATCCTGTTTTTGTTCCAGACCTTTGATATCAAATTCCGGGATTAGAGCAACAAAGGGATTAGAGCGAGTGGGAATCACTAAGGCATATCGAACTCCGGCTTTATCTAACATTTCACAAGCCTGTCGCAAGATTTCAAGAATCTCCTTTTTAACGTTTACGAAATCCTGGGGATGGTCAAGGATATAACTCGATGTCTGCCCCATCGCAATAAAGCAAACGTTTTTCAGAGATGGGCGACTAAATCCAGTTTCTCCAGAGAGTGGGGACTGGCCCATAAATAAACCATGACCCTTTAACCCAGCAGTGAATTTGATGATATAGTTCCAAAAACCCTGCAAATCTTTGGCAGTATCAGCATCAACCATTCCTGGAAGTCCCTTGCCTCCACCAAATACAGAGTCCACCTCATCTTGAGCAAGAAATAATTCAGGAACACCGTGACATTCACCACCAACTTTTGCAACTCTTGCTTTCTGTTTGTCAATTTGGTCTGTGGCAAAGATGAGCCAATTTCTTAATTCTTTCATGCCGTCAAACTTACGGCTAAACTTGCACAGCCATCTGGTGACATCATCTTTTGGATCGCTGCCAATCACAATTGCTGGTGTTTGAGATTTTGCAGCAATTTTATTGATAATTACCCCTGCCAGCGTGGACTTCCCAGACTGTGTACCACCAGACAGGTAAAAATGGTGATTGCTGCGAAGAGTCATATTTTGATTAGATGCCGCATTACACAGTTCATCAATCCAAGCACCATCAATTCTGATGTACTCAGGATAATTTGCTGCTAGGGCTTGCAGAATTTTCATCGCACCTGGATTAATCACCGACTGTACTGACTCTTCATCAATGTCAGCAATATCGGGATTGGGAATACCATTCGGTGAGGGTGATTTTTGTGCTGGTGGTTCTGGAAGAGTTACCAAACCTTGCAACTGATATTCAGCAATCCACCGGGGGCGCTCACTAACGGGCAAGCGATTCACATAATCAGCAACTCTGCGTTTAGCTGCGATCGCAGTCGTGACATAATCATAAACAGCCTCACCTTGTAAATGCTGCTTAAGTGATTTTAAGTCAGCTTCTTGTAAAGAGCGGTATACTTTCTGTTTGCCTTCGCTGATTTGGGCAGAAACTCCAAATAAGCCAGCACTTACCGTTCCAGCACCAAGTAGCATCCCGGTTGTTATTCGGTCAGTATTTAAGAAAAAAGGAGCAGACAGACACATAACTGCACTCGCTCCTAAAGAACATAAAATAGTCCGTTCTGCATGAATCACCCCACTAGCAGTTAGACGTTGTAATTCAAATCCCATAATTTATCGCACCCCTAAAGCAACACCAGCTGCAACTAAAGTCAAGAAGACAAACAGAAATATTACTCCAGGCATCAAGCCGATGGTGAAAGTCTTGCGGTTGAAGCCGAATCCTTTAACGACTAAGCCGGCAAAGTTAAATAACCCCACACAGATACCGCAAATACAAATCATGCTGATGATCCACAGCACAAACTGACTGACTGGGCTGGCAACTGAGAGAAACCCCATCAACATTGACAGCCCGACTCCACAAACTGCATATCCAACAAAGGACAGTTTTATTTGCATAACCTAGAACCTGAAACTATCACCCACTTCATCAAATGCTTTCTCATATCCCCCAACTGGCGTTGCTGTTCCTGGGAACCAAAGGCATGACGGATCACCGCTTCCCCATGTAACGCCCTGGTTCGCTGCAAATCTTCCTCAACTTTCATGGCTTCTTGAGAATATGCCAACTGGTTTTTATACATCTCTGCCAAGGATTGCAACTGCTTGAGCTTGTGTCGGGAAAACTTTGTATGTAGCCACTTCTGTGCTTTTAACGTGCCAGCCACTTCTGCTTCATCCAGAACCTGCTGTGCAGTGGTGTAAGCTGGCAATGTGTAGCGATCGCGGATTGATGAAGGGAGATTTCCCTCAATTTGGGTAGCATCCCCAACTCTTAAATCCGTTGATACTACTCCATCACCTTTACCGCCAAATAAACCAGGAAGCCATTTTCCTAACATTCCCTTCTTCCCTCTAACTACTTAAAATCGGTATAAGTCTGCTGAACTTGTTGAACTTGTGAGCCGATGTACCGGGTTATGCATATATGCCCATGAATGAAAACATCAATACAGTAAAAGCTGCGATCGCAGTTTGAGCCATCATTCCCCGTTGCATCAATTCTTCAACCTGTCTATTGGAATGCGATCGCGCCTTTGACTCATCAATAATTTGCTGGACTACCAGGAATTCTTCTGTTGTCAGGTTTTCTAGTGTCAGCCCCGACAGACTCAATTCGCCGTCCTTCTTCAGGTGAATATTTAATGCTTTGCGATGGGTTTGGTTTTGTTGCTCCATATATTGCTACGCCCAAAACGAGGGTCAATAGCAGCAGATTTAGTACTGCTGCTAATCCAATGAATTTATTCGGCTGCATTTGTTGGGCTAATGCCGAAAATACCCGCAACGAGTTCGTCACCGATTGCACGAAAGGAATCTACGTCAGCTTCCTCCTCCATCGCAATAGATACAAACTTACTCACCACGTCCTTCGGGGCATTGCGAATCGTTGATAACAACTGGTCGGCTTTGTCGGTTGTGTAAGCGTCAATCCCAACGTTGAGAACATCCTCCAAGGATTGAATTTCTTGATTTGAAACCTGGGATGCATGAGCGATCGCTCCTTGCAATGGAGGAGTAGATTTACGACGTGGGGAGTTTTTACCGAGTTTACCGACCGTATTCTTGGATTTGCCATTAGTGGCTAATTTCCCAGTTGCTTGCCTTTGCTCAAGAATCTGAATAGCGATCGCTTGGGCTTGTTGATCTGTCAATTGGTCGATGTCAGCATCAACTTGGGCGCAGAGGTTAACAACTTCTGACTCAGTGGCTTCTATATTATAGGGTTGAAGGAATTGTTGAATTTTTTCCACAATATGCTTCCATTTTTGTAGTTAATGGTGTTATTTTAGCATCCATTTATTTGATATAGCATTAAAATTAAGAAATAGGACGCTAAAAAGTATAATTATGGAATCTAATTGGCATCATAAACATGGCAGATAAACGCGACCGAAGATTTTCCGTTAACCTTCCTTTAGTTAAAGAGATACGCCTGATTCTATGGGGACACACCAGAGGAGTAAGCAAAACTCGTATGGCAGAAGCAATTTTGATTGATCGGGTTTCCAGCGATGGGAATTGGCGAGAAGTTTGTCAGGACTTGAAACAAGAAGCGGCTATCAATCACTCTACGGTTAGTGAACTAATTGCAGATATACTCAAAAACAATGGATTGAAAGATGTGTTAGATATTGAAACGGTTGACTGGGAAACATTTTTAGTAGACGAATCAGCAATACCTACCCAGGAGTAAACTAAAAGGCTATGGAAAAATATCCTTTAGACTGGCTAAAAACATCTTGTGAGCAAGTCTATTGCCATCCCATAGCAGAACGTACTTGGCGCAAATGGTTAAGACTGTGCCAAGTTCCACAGTACGCTAGGGAAGTGGTAAAGGAACAAGCTATGTGGCTATTGACTTTGGCTTACATGAAGAAATTAGAGCCAAATAAAAAATTTACCCTGTTTCAAATTAAGTTTAAACTCTCAGGAAATCCATTTGCCGAATTGCATCTAGCTGAAGCAATTTATAACGCTTGTTACACCAATGCAGTTGGAAAGGATTTACCAGAAATTATCCTTAGAGTCACAGGCAAACAGGTAACAGTACGAACACTTTACCGTTGGGCGCGAAAGCAGCAAGTAACTTTTAAAGCTTCTAAACGTTTAAGCCGCCCAGAAGTTGAGCAATGGATACGATGGGCTGCGGCTTGAACTCAAAAAATACCTTGGGGCACGAATGTTGCTCCTTTTTTATTTTCTTTTTTCAGATGTCGCAAATCAAGTGTGCCGTGACATTTTAAAATGCCCAGAACCCCTATTCTCTCGTTGTGACATCGGGCCGCTTTTCCTGAAACCCTTATATTTATAGTGTCACAGCCACCATTTTCTAAAACTCCCTCCCTGCAATCATTAGAGCGATTTTTATCCCTTTTTTGGCCGCTTTCCGTGCCGCTTTCCTTTTTCAACTTCATTTTCGAGTAGTTAAAAATGCCTCAAATCCAGTTGGGGTAAAGAGTAGAGATGTCACAACTCAAAGCGGCACACTTCTTAAAAGTTTCAGCAAAACGGGCTTTTGGGGCTATTTTTAATTAAGGATCGGTTATTCATCCGCCAGTCGGACAGGTCTAATTCATGCGGTCAATGAAGAGGAAAGGGGGCTTCTTAGCTGGGGGCAGAACCCCATAAACAATTCGCAATTCGCAATTCGCAATTCGCAATTACGTTTTGTGTTAGCGAGTCTGCGAGCGTCCGGAGATTTAAACCCCAATCGCATTACAAGCAACCCTTAGGGGATGGGGTTTTAAACCCCTTTTAGTAGGATAAATAAATTTAGGGGCAAGAAATCCTCGTGGTAGGGCAAATGAGCGAACGTACAGCAGCTAAGAGTCCCTGCTCCCCTGCCTCTTCGGTCATTCTGACGACTGAGGTATGTATTCTGTTCAATAACTTTCCATTATTTTGGCTCCATTTGATTCCCAACTCGACTTGTGTGTATACCGTAGAGTTAGAGGAGAGGAAGTCCAGCAAAGATTGTAAGTAGGAGATGTTTATTTATGCCGAGATGGAACGCACAGGACAAACAAGTGTATCGAACCGAAGTGATTCGACGTATTAACGCAGCGATGCCCTTAGTAATGCAGGAATATGCCTCAATTAATTGGGTAGAGGAACTCAAAGGCTACCATACTGACCATGAATATTACCCTGACTACATCCACGCTCCCATTCATGGTGTAACTGATGCCTATACCAACCCTCAATCGTGTTTAGCCTGGGATGCTGCTATGGATGCGATAATTCCCCTCAGCCACAATGTTAGTTGCCAGCAGTTGCGCGAGAAAATGGCCGAGCTAATTCCTGAAGACACTTCTCTTGAGACGGTGCTAGAGCTTGGTGCAGGTACGGGTGATGGAGCGTTGGCCTTGGCACGGCGGTTTCCACAGTCCACTTTTCGGATTACTGATGTTTCGCCTTATATGCTGGTGATCAGTAAGCACAAGTTTAACAAGGTTGGATTTAGTGAACGGGCTTTGTTTGAGCAGGTGGATGCCCGTCACACAGGCTACCCTGACAACTCCTTCGCTCTTGTTACATCGTCACTACTCTTGCACGAAACACCTAAAGAATGGATACCTAAGATTCTGAAAGAGATGTACCGGATCACCAAACCCGGAGGTTGGGTACTATACACTGACACCTATCGTGGTGAATACGCCCTGAACGCTTCTTTTCAAGAACCGTGGTTAGATGACTTTATCCATTTTAACTTCGAGTACGAGTTCGCCAAAGCAGGTTTTACAGAACTCAATTACATTCGCTATGCCGTAGGTTTGTGGTATATGGTTGGCCGGAAGCTAGTAGTCTGCCAAGGTAACTTTGCTAAGTAAAACCTCTAATTGGTAAAATAACCAAAAACGGGGTGTGGTATGGCCAAAAAGTACATTGTTGACTTGAATGAAGATGAAGTTTCTCAGCTACAGGCAATAATTAAAAAAGGTAAGCACAAAGCAAGAACTATAACCCGTGCAAACATTCTTCTGATGGCTTCTGAAGGAGAAAGGGATCAAGCGATCGCTAGCATAGTTAGAGCGCATGTTGCAACAGTGCAACGAATACGAGAAAAATTTGTCATTGGTGGGTTAGATTTTGCTTTAAAGGATGAAGTTCATCCACCAAAACCTAAAAAATTAGATGAAAAGCAAGAAGCATTTTTGATTGCAACGGCTTGTTCTAAGCCGCCAGAAGGGAGAGTGCGTTGGACAATGCAATTATTAGCGGATCACTTAGTAAACCTTGGGATAATAGATTCAATTTCCGACGAAACAATACGTCAAACTCTAAAAAAAACGAAATTAAACCGTGGTTAAAAGAACAGTGGTGTATTCCCGAAGTTAACGCAGAGTATGTATTCAGAATGGAGGATGTGTTGGATTTATATAATGAGCCTTATGATCCTAAACGCCCTGTAGTCTGCTTTGATGAACGTCCCTACCAATTAGTAGAAGAAGTAAGACTTCCTTTACCACCAGAGCCGGAGCAGCCTGAACGTTATGATTTCGAGTATAAGCGTAACGGGACAGTCAATTTATTTGCATGTTTTCAACCCTTGGCTGGATGGCGGCATATCGAAGTTACAGAACGTCGAACTAAAGCCGATTTTGCTCTTCAAATGAAAAAGTTAGTAGATATTGATTATCAAGATGCTGATATTATTCGTTTAGTAGTTGATAACCTAAATATTCATACTCCCAGCGCGTTATATGAAGTTTTTCCACCAGAAGAAGCACGTCGAATTATTCAAAAATTAGAGTTTCACTATACTCCTAAACACGCTTCTTGGTTAAATCAAGTAGAAATTGAATTATCTGTTTTATCTCGCCAATGTTTAGAACGGCGTATTCCTAATGCAGAAACATTAACTTCTGAGATTGCTGCTTGGGAGAAACAACGTAATCAACAAAAAGCCAGTGTCTATTGGGGTTTCCAAACCAAAGATGCTCGTCGAAAAATGCAGCGTTTATACCCGGATTTAACTTAGCAAAGTTGGCTTGGTAGACTACTAGAAACATAACTTGAACCTCACACCACTAGAAGTGGCGTGATTCCTGCTTCTTACTGATTTAACAACTTGCGGCTCCCACTACGGCTTGTATTTTTCACATCGTCTCTAACTGCTGTGTCAGGTTCTGAATCTTACGCTGGCAAAAGTCAATCTCGCCTTCCATCTCCAAACGCAATTCTTTTTCGGGTAGTAATTGAACCCCAGACTCCGAAATATATTCGACCTGTTCATCTTCAGTGCTAACTAATACCGCATATCGCCATAAACCGTCTCGTTCAGGAACCACCAAGTTTTCAAATAGACAATACTGAACACCTACAATCATCCCCTGCTTGGTTCTTTGCCCTAACGAATATTTGGGTGATGTCCAATGGTTAGGAATAGTGACAACTTTTGAAGTTTCCATACAATTGCTCCTATTGTTGTTTTGACTGTACTTGTACTACTCGCTGCTGCCTTTTCTCTACCAAAATCTGACCGATAGCTCCTCCAGTACCCAGCCCTAACATTCCTGTCGCAATCATGTACATTGTATTTCTGCCAAAAACTTGCACTCCTAAATACCCGATAGATATGGCCGTTAATGTGCTAGTAAGACTTACAGCAATTAATTGTGCTTGATTGTGTTTCATAATTAAAATTCCTTTGCTTGATAGAGGTTTTAAGTTGTATGATTTTGCTGTTACGCGAACGCGCTACGCCTGAACAAGTTGAACAAATGCTGCGTTCTCACAAGTTCTACATTAAAACAGCAGTCGATATCGAGCGTCGGGTGCTGGTTGGTGGTGGAGATCTACACGCTGATTGTGAAGAAAAATTGCTAGATGACGGTAGTAGACAACAAGATATTTGGGCTGCCAGTTTTATGCCAATAACTGGAAAAATCATTTATGAGTCGATGGTTAATCTTCGTCCCCGGCAAAATCGCTCAATGGAACTTTTAGACCCTAAAATTAGAGAAAGGGTAGCTCAACTGATTAACGAGTTCCTAGGAAATTTATGATCGAAGTGACACCAAAGCAACAAATTTTTATGCAAGATGATGTGACTACACGTTTAGGTCGCCTAGCTACACACTTGTCACAAATTCAATCTTTGTGGACTCAAGGCTCATCAGAGGATTTAATACTGGCTTTGGTTGATGAAAGCCGATACTTTATTGAGTGGACTGTACCAGATATGGTAAAGGCAGATGATATTGACCGAGCCTGTGAATTAGTTGATTTAGTTCGTCTTCTGACTCGTTGGCTATTCCATTGGGACGATATCTGGACTGATGCTGAACAAAAGCAATCTGCATCTGCTCAAATTTCATATTGGTTACGTCGGGTTTTGGAAATATCACGTACAGAACCGGAATCGCTGAGTGCTTGATCTCTATGAATTCTTCCTCTGTTTGACTAGCACTGAACGCAAGTACTGCCGACAAGCTGCTTCTCCGCGATAAATCAGAATTCGCAGCGCCTCTACTTCCTGGATCGGAGAAATACAGATTTCAGCGATGGCTGGAATCAAATTCTGTTGCGATACCACATAGTCTTTATTGCACTGTTCTAATTCCTGAATCTTAGAGTTTAACTCCTGTATTTGTCGCAATGCTTTTGTTAAAGAAGATTCTTTGTTTTTAGAGCGATTATCCAGAGTGAATGTCATGTTGTTGCTCCTATGTAAAACATGATGTACATTTATGGTTTTCACAATCGGCGCATTTATCACCAAGCAGCCGTGGGGATGAATATCTGTTATCGTTGTTTTTTTGTGGTTCGTGCTTAGATAACAAAGAAGAGAAGTCGTAAATCGTTACTGTTGGTTTTGGTTCTGGTTTCGATTCTATTACGAGTTCAGGATTGCCCAACCCAACTGCATTTTTAATTTACTGTTCCATGTCCAGATTCTCCTTGTTGACAAAACTGCTCCACCTGAACAATTGCGTCTACAACTTCTCCCAAAATATTAAACGCATCATTTAAAACCACATCGTTTGATGTAGAGAAGTACTCGGACGATTGAAGTCTACGATAATCCTTACTACTCCCCACAAGCCGCAACGTATATTGACAGCCTTGCAAGATGGTTCGGATTTCTTGTGTAGTTAATTTAATTTCCATCGTTGTTTCTCCTAAAACTTGTCCTGACGAATACTGAAACTCGCTCCAATCAAAGCACTGCCCAAGAAGCCTGAAAAACTAACTAACATCATCCCCAAGCAAATGTTCTTCTGATGCTGCCAATATTGAGAACTTGTAGCAATCTCCATTCCCCAGCAGCCTGTTGCCCCTACTCCTGCAAATCCGGTAAAAAGTAGAGAGATAATTGCAGTTGTTTCTATGGTGCGGTCGATGAAAATCCTGGGGTTGAATCTTTTTCTAGTCCGGCGGCGAAGAAGCAATTTACTCTTGTGGTCTAATTGGGATTGGTAAACAACTTGTTTGTGGCTAGTCATTTTGCATCCTCCAATTCAACAAAAAATCCCGCGCCAGTATTCTTAATCTTCACCAACTTTCGATTGACTAATGTTTGAATCACCCCCAGGCTAAAATTGATACTGCATAACCGAGCGCTGCCACCGCAACGGCGGAGGTACTGTAGACATTGGTGTGATTGGTCAGTAGTGGCGGGATAAGTGGATTTGTTAGGCATAATCTTCGCTATGACTCTATGATTTGTAAATGATGTGGATTGAAAAAAAATCCTTGACCAGGCGGCATATCTGGGAAATGAACACAAACCATGCCGTGTCCTGAATACTGGATGACTGTACCTGTTTGCCCTAACCTTGTGTCTTTTTCTGCAACTGTTTTAATAACTTTGACAACTGAATTAATTGGTGGAAGATTAGCCATTTTTAATCCTTTAATGAACAGCTTATTATTGATTAGTAATTTGAGTTTTCGCCGATACCATATTGCCATTTGAGAAAACTGACGGGAGTACAGATTTCTGACCAATCACAAGCTCCCATTGGGGCATTCCAGTATTGTCGATATTCCTCTCCAAAATACCCCAGTCCCCAATGCCAATCGTCATATTCCGGCTGTGACTCCCATCCGAACCAGAGAGCAACATTCACTTTAACCAGGTATAAAAACTTAATCATCCATCCACCACTGTAATCAGAAATAAAATCGTAAAAGTCTCCTAGAAAGCGTTCATTTGTTAATGCAATTAAATCCATTCTTGACCAAAGATTCATCTTTTCCATTTTCCTTCTAATTTGAAGTATGATTTCTCTTATCAATTCAATTCAGGCAATTCTGCAAGCGCTCCCTCCATCCATACGCTGATTGCTGTTGTTTCATCTACCCCTCGTGCTACAGCGTCAACTACGTGCTTTTGATAAGAGTTAACAGCATGATTAGGATGTCCAAACTTATTACCAGCCCATGCTAAACACATAGTCTTCACTAATTCATCAATCTTGGTAGTATCAAGCTCACTCGGACTAGTCACATTTCGAGAATGCAGCCATTCTTTGACTAAATCGAGTGGATAATTTAAAAGTGTGCGAACTTCTTTGACTCGCAAATCTTTTGGGCTGATTGATGGTGCAGTTACAGCTTGTTTTGGTGACTGAACTCTATACTGTTGATTGTCTTTGCGGGGTCTAATGTTATTCTGTGGCTGTTCAGGCTTTTGAGGAGTAGTTGCGCTTTCAGCATCATTATCTTCATCTGCCGTCACCGATAAAATTGCACAAACTGCATATCGTCGTGCATAAGTTAATGCCGCACCAAACTTCTGAGAATCACTAATTTCGGGTAGAGGATAAGTGCTTCAAACCTGCATCATTCGATATAACAGTTGCCCAAGTTGGTAAAGCTTGAGGAATACTGGTTGCATAGAGTTTCATAATTTTGATTCCTGATTAAACTTGATTTCAACAATTTGTTCTACGCACCCCATTGCCTCAGTCAAATAATGCAGAACATCGCCCAAGTGAGTTGCTGCCTCTGGATCAATCCTTTTATCAGCAATCAACAAAAGCCAGTTTTCATCTTGGGCGATCGCCTGAATATTCAGGTAGCACGAGTTGAATTGCTTCAGTATTTCTATTGCTTCCATTGATTTATCCGATGAGTTGTGGTGTTCTATTTGGATAAAATTTAAGTTTGCTCCTTGCCACACAGGTGGGTTTGCCCGACCCACCCGTTTCCTTACGCTGCAACCAAATCTCTAGTTTCTGGAACGTATCTTTTCAGACGCTCCCACTCCTCAGTTGTCAGCGCATCGAATTCTTTATCCAATAACTCTTCTTCCGTGGGCGGTTGTTCTGTAGCCGTTGTTGATATCCTCGTCACCTTCATGAAGTCATCAAGTCCAACTGCTGCATCCACCGATTTGGCGTATCGAATTTTATCTACAGCATTTGACCAGTGTGTGAGGTGTTGAAATATTACCCCAATCATTGAATTAGCTTTGTATACTCGATAAGTTCTGGGGCAAGCTCCGTCAATGTAAACCAGCTTGTATCCAGTGATTTGTGTTACCTCTGCATTGGGGTCAGTTGGAGCTAGAAGTATTTTCTCTGTTGGATCATCTGACTGGGCTTCTTGAACAGAAAGTGTGGTAATCATATTTCATGTGCCATGATGATTTCGATTGTCTAAATTTCGGTTGAACGGCGATTGCTTTTCTCTTGAACTGCGATGCCTGCGGCGGGCTGCGCCTACGCCTTTTTCACTTCCAGTGCTAGGAATTTCTTACACCTCTGCATTCGCATCTGTAGCAGGTAGGAGAATTCTCTCGTGACAGCCACCTACTTGAAGTAAAATGTTACTTGCTGTACTTTGTATCATGATTGTTATTTCTAAAGCAGCGATTGAGCTTTGGAGGCGATTGCAGTTGCTTGGGAAGCAATCGCCCTTTCTCACTTTCAGCAACTTACGCCGCTACTGCCGCTCGGACTCCCAACAACGCAATCACATCTTTGGCACTGCCAGCAACCCGATTTACCCCGTACTGTCTTGGTCGAGTGTACCAACCTTCTTGATTGCACCCGACGAAGCCGACAAAATGCCCGTCTTGATAGAGTTTGGTGCTGAATCCTAACCAGTCAATTTCGCCGTGATATAGACCAAAAACAGTGCAAGCTTTTTCCAGTTCATCGCTCAATCGTTCGTTCCGTTCCCGTGGGGTTTCTGGCAGGGTCGCTTTTACTTGCGCCACTCTTGTAGCAAACCAGTTGCGATCAAAGGGCAAGCAGCTACCGTTTACGAACCGCACCCATACGGTAATTCCGCCTTCCAACCAGATAGTACGAACTGATTCGGGTTCGACTTGGATAATCTCGCCAATGATGCGACGGTCACGAGATGTCAAGGGATCTTGGGTTGGCGCTACAGCTTCGGCTTGGGATTCGAGGTGGCTGTCGAGTTCAGCTTGGGCTATCGCTTGCTCGTCTTTGAAGGGAGTATTTGCAATTATTGTTTGATTGAGTTTGAAGCTTGAGGGTGCTTGTTGTGTGTAAACAGATTGCGTCATAATGAGGATCTCCTGCCTCTATATGGGGTTAGGTTTTTCACAAAAGGTGATCGCGTAAGTTTCTCAGGCTAGAGCGGTCGTCTTTTGTTTTGCTATCCTTAGTATAGGCTAAAAGATTTCCTTTGTCAAGTTTAGGTATAGGCTAAAGTATAGACAAAATGAGTAGAAGTCCTATTTTATAGGCAAGGACTAGGCTTGTGAGTAGAATTAGGTATAGGCTAAAAGCTATGATTGAGCAGAAAAGGACATACTATGCCAAGAAATCTTGCGGAAGGGGAAACCCAAATGAACTTTCGCATCCCAGAAGAAAAGAAAATTGCTTTCTTAAAAAAGGCCAAAGCAAGTGGGACTTCTGCTAGCAGGCTTCTACTAGAGTTCATCGACAGTTATTTAGGAATATCGCCAAGAAGTGACGACGAAATTGACAACATCAAGAAGAAAGTTGCAGAGCTTGAGGAGTTTAAGGAACGTGCTGAGAAAATCCTGGGGGAATTAGCAGCCTGAGAAGCGCCTCGGAGCAACTCAGGCTATCACGTGAACGGATTCGCCAGTTTTTAGAAATTGAAGATGAAGAAAAACCCCCTGAAACATAGCTTCGGGGGTTTTGCAGTTAATGAGATCCCTGCCAAATAAAGGCAGGATTTATCACTATAGGCTAGCCTAGCATCTAGCCTATAAAAATTATATACCAATTATTGTTTTAATGATTTCCTTTGTATAGGCTAAAATAAAACTATCTTTAAAAGCTAGGCAAAAAATGAAATGAGAAACTTAAAAACGGATGTTACTCGATTACAAAATTTCAATGAACAAGTAGTGCTGCGCTTGACCGTATTAGTCCAGTCTTGGATTGCCTTGTGAGACAGTCTGATCATGGAGCAGGAAATGATCAACCTGAATAATTATTACCCTTGCTGCTTAGTAAAAGCGATCGCCGCCGACCAAAGCAATGCGATCGCCCGTTCAAATCATTCACCACAAAGTGAACTAACTATAATGCTGACACATTTTTGGAAAAATCCATCTTACAGCTACCCTGTTCACTTTGGTTAAACTGCAACACCTCAACTTTCAAGCATTTACCATAGTGAGCAAGAAATATGCTGACACTAGACAGAGAACAAACAACAGCACTCGATTACAGCAACCTCAACACCAGCATCCAGGAAACCTTCACCGCTATCGACAGATTCGAGTGGCAAGCGGTAGATGAAATCCTCCAGATGAGAGAACAGCAGCTTTACCTGCAAGCTGGCTATAAAAACTTTGAAGAATACTGCCAGCGTGAATTATACGCCTGGGGTGGATACCGACGAATCAATCAACTGCTAGGAGCCAAAAAGGTTATAGACGCAGTTGGCGAGTTGGGTAGACACATCAAAAACGAGCGTCAAGCCCGTCCACTGCTGCGGCTAGTCAAGGAACCAGAGAAACTAAAACAAGCTGTAGCGATCGCTCTCAAAGACAACTCTTCCCCTGGTGAATCAGACTTTGCTGCTGCCGCCCAAAAAGTGGTTCCTCAACTTCCACGCAAAAAGCAGTCTATTCAGGAACCAATGGTTCCCAAAATTCAGGAACCAGTGGTTCCTCAAAAAGCCATTGTCACAGTTCTACAACAGTCCCATCCAAGATATGGAGAAGAGGGAACCATTGAGGCAGACGCACCAAATCATTGGCAACAGATTGTCATTTTTGCTGATGGTGAGAGGCTGCTGATCAACAATGCTGATTTAGATGCTCCCAGCGTTCCATTCCCCAGAGAGCGGAACTATCCACCAGAATATACCGAAGCGATCGCTGCTATTGAAGAACGCCATAAACAGGAGTTAGAGCGACTTTCCCAGGAATTGAGGATTGGACTACAAGCAGAAGCAGGGGCTAGAGCCGAAGCCCAGGTGCAAGAACAAATTCAATCTCTGCAAAATTTGTACAAGCAGCAGAAAGAGCAAAACATCCAGTTGCAGGAACGGCTGGATGAAATGGAAGGGTTGAGAAAACTGGAAATTGAAAACCAACAACTCCAGCAGCGCATTCAGGAACTAGAACGTGCTGTACAACAGCGTCCCTCCCAACAGTGGGAAAATACCATGACCCAACAGGCGACTAAAGTTTTAAACAAGCAAGTGAAGCAAGCCCTGGAAAAGACAATTGATTTGCGATCGCTAGCTGTTGAACCACCCAAGGAAAATGCCCAAGAATGTCTGCGGCTCATGGGCATGGCGTTGAAGAATCTAGCTAGTGCTATGAACAACACCCAAGCCCTGGAAGCTGCGGCGATAATTTTGGGGAGTGAACCTACACCAACTGCGATCGCTTACCGAGCCGAACAACTGGAAATGCTGCCCCAAGCAGTTAGTGACATTCGGCGGGTACTAGCTAAACCTGGGTGTACTTGGCAAGAGTTTTGGGATATTGCCCAAGAGTATGAGGTGATTAAATCAGACTACTGGGCGGAATTGACCACCCAAGAGACTGATTTAATTACTGCTCTCCAGAACGCATCCCTTCAACCGCGCACTATTGGCGTTGGTTCTATTGTTGCCCATGCTGACCCATACCGTACTTTGTATGTTGCCAGAGGAGAAGTGATTCAGGATTTGGGAGATGAGGTAATCGTTGCATGGGATCACTGGAAGGAGCAATCGAAAAAGACTGATAGATACTTTCGAGATGAATTGCGATTTTGGCAGCCTCAATAGGCTTTCAGTGAATCGGTAATTTTTTAGACAAATAAATGCAAGTACCAAGCCCCGCATCACAGTGGGGGAAATTTCCGTGCGTCAACATAAACAGGAGATTGTAAAATGACTGCAACCATTACCAGTCCCAAGTCCAAAAAGGCTGTTGCTAGAAAACCAGAGTCACCATACAAGCGGCTTCATGTGATTATTCCCATCGAAGATATGCTGTGGGCATCGCAGCAAAAGCCATCTGTGAATCAGCTATGGCAGGAGTGTTGGACGGCTGACCCTTATGGTTCTCGGTGGATGCCTTTGGCTTCTGCTTTGGGGTACAGTACTTTTATCTCTGCGAAGAAAATTCTTTCCGAAAGTGGGCTGTTCATTTTCAAACCGGACAAGTCAATTCAGGATGGCCGGGAAACGGCTAGCTGGATGGTGAAGAATTTGCACGGTAGCCGAATGAAGGAATTTTGGGAGAAAGCCAATTCTGCGTCACCAAAACCAGATGCTAAAAAACAAGAACCAAATGCTGGGGATTCAGAGAAAGATGCTGGGGATTCAGAGAAAGATGCTGGCTCTGAAGAAATGGGTGCTTTAAATCAAGCATCTATTTTAGGTCAAAGTCAGTCAGAGCAAGCGTTTCAAAAACCCTCACGAACTGTTCAGGAACACCTCACAATCTCATCATTTGAGATTGTGAGGTGTATCTCTGACACGCTTACAGAAATTTCGCGTGTAGAGGAGACGGCTCATGCGCCCTTGGGGGGCGCGTCGCCTCAGACTGTTGAAAGCGTGGAAGAGTTGGAGGAAGACTCGCCTACGGCGAATGACTGTACATCGCTAGCGCTTGTAAATGCTGCACAGAGTCAATCCGCTTGTTTATTGGCTGAAAACCTCTCTTGTGGTGTTGAACCGAAAGACTGTCATGGAGGTACTTGTTCCGCCGCGCCCGTTGCACAAAATGAAAACTCTTTAAATTCTGCGATCGCTAATCAAACACAGGGGCAATCAGAACAAAGTAATTCCGCAACTCTTAGAGACGCTGCGCGAACGTTGTCGGGGGAAAATCAAGTATCTGGTTTTGAGCCGAAAGACTGTCATGGAGGTACTTGTTCCGCCGTGCCCGTGTCATTAAATCAAAGTGAGATATTTGAATGGTTGGATAGAGCAAACGTTGGAGAATGCCCCCCATTGTGGGTAATTCAATATTTGCTAGACAGCAAGTATTACGCAAGCATGAGGGCAACAATCAGCAAGTTTGAGAAGCAGTGGAATATATTTGTAGTCAATTATCAGGTGCAAAAATCACATGATACCATTTCACGAAAAATCTGATCCAGATGTAAGGCGTGAAAGCTTTGCTGCATCTAAGTTTTTTAATTGCGAATTGCGTTAGCCTAGCGGGGCGTTCGCTTTTAGCGTCTCCAAGAGTTGCCCATTGCGAATTGTGAATTGGTATGAGGCGTTGTTTACCCCCGTTCGCGGAGCGTCTCTAAGAGTTGGCATCGCCATTAGATCCAAAGCTAGACTATTGCGAATGGAGAAACTGAAGATGGCTTCTCTGGTTGGGGAAAATCCTGGTTTTGACTTCCTCCAACAATGCTGTCATGATGACCCTGCGCTGGTGATAGGGATCAAGAAATTGCTGGTGAAGTATCCGCAGTGGGGTATTGCAATTGTGGATGGAGTGCTGATTGATTGCAATGGGTAGCGATTACTATTCATGTTGCGGTTTCATGCGATCGCTAATCAACTGCTAGCATATTCCAGTACTCGTTCCCAGTCCCAACGCCATGCTGTCTCTACTGTTATTTCTTTGCCGTTGGTGAATTTGATGAATTCTGTGCCATTATAATAAAACACAATATCTCGTATTCAACTGAGTCTTTTTCCCAGAACCACACACTTAATTCACCTCTCAAACTGTTATTTTCACTTTCTTTATAGTTTAATTGTTAATAGAGATACTCTAAATCCCCAACTGAGGTGTTCCTTCTGCCCTCTGCCTTATGCCTTCTTCAATGAATATTGGTTTCTCCTAATCGCTCCATCTGTTCAGAATTGAGCGATATTCCGAATCTTTGTCGTCCATATCACCTAAATAGATGCGACGGTGTTTAGGAACAGCATCATAAGCTTGGCGCAAATACTCCTTATTTGCCTCGTTTGGCTCATGCTTGTATTGTGTTAATGCCTGTCGGCAAATCTCTCCTGTCGTTAGCTGCCCATTGAGTCGTCGAATTTCATCCTCAACTTCTTTAACAAACTCCTGCTCCTCAACTCTCGACTTCACTTGATGGGCGGTGAAGTTAAGACCAGACACCATCATTGAGACTCTTGCTCCTTCAGGCAGATGAGTTATAACCCAACCCTTACTCACCTTTTCTTTAAAACCATCAAAGTCAACCATCTCCCAGCAATCAATTCTGCCGTCTTTGTAGACCTTTATTTCGGTGACAAAATAGTTGTTTCCATTCTTGATAAAGGCTTGTAGAAATATGCCAGGAATGGTTACACCATCAACCATGCGATAGATCGTGTTAGAGAAGAAGGACATAATAACAACGCTCTTTGGGGAAAACTTTGGGGTCTACTTATTCAGGTAATCGCTAAAATATTGTACGTTCATCTCATCCTTTTTAACGCATTTGTTCCATACCGAATTAAGTATTCGCTTTCTCCAGCATCGGGAAGAGTTTGAGGGATAAGTATAGATTTTGGCACACTTCCTTGGAAAATCTTTGAACCGAATGTATCTACTACATTCAGGTCAGAGGTGACTGAAATAAGAGTTTTCTCAAGTTTAAAATCTCTAGGTAACTCAGCCCCATATAATCCATGAACTTGAGCAAAATCATTTTCATTACCCCATATTTTTAGCCATTCTTGGTGTACAGATTTTGCGTGTTCTATTGCATCTTGAATATTCCCACCATTTTCCATATACCGTGTCTGGGCAGCATCACTTAAAATATACCCGCTTTCTTTAAAGATATCATTTTCACGAGATCGATCTGTACCTCGAAAAATTGATAAATTTATTGCACCTGTTTCACTTGTCCATCCTGCTTTATAACTGCGATAACGGTTCTGCAAGTAAGAAATAACTTGCATCTTGCCCCAACTACGCAAAGTTTCATTAGCATCCATCGCCGCGCCAAAGAACTGCTTGGTTCCCTTGAAAGCAAATGGAGCAAAAGGCAGTAAATTGAAAGCATCACTCCACTCTAATCGTCCTTCACGGATATGAGTTCCAGTCTGCCAAGCACCAACACCAGTACCAATCGCATCATAAGTAGTTGCTAACCATTCGTCACGCCCCATGCTAAAAGTCAGATTCTCAGGCGTGGCAGCACCGAGTATCATCGCAACCCCAGTTCCAGCCACTTGCCCCATATTCCACATGAAGCCAGAATGATTTTGTTCTGCAACTTCTCCATAAAGCCAGCTTCTAACCTTTGTAGAAGCACCGAAGCTGACAGTATTAGCAAACCCAGCCACCCATTGGTCAGTCAGATTCAGCAAATCTTCACCACTGGCTCCATTCAAAGCAGATCCAGTCAAATAACCAGCACCAGCACCGACACCAGTTGAGGCAGCTAATGTACCAATAATTGAGAAAACAGCGCTCAAATCTCCCATCGTGTCATGTCCAGTCGGGTCAATGAAATTGACCGGATTGGCATTAGCATAGAGATAGTTGTGCTGGCTCATGGGGTCATCCATAAACCCAGCAAAACTATCCTTGGAAATAAACCTTCCTAAATCAGCGTCATAGTACCTAGCTCTGAGATAATCTAAACCAGTCTGACTATCGCGTTGCTCTCCAGCAAACTGATAGGAATTAGAGGAAGTTCCCGTACTAGACAGCAAACGACCGTAAGCATCGTAGGTATAATTATCAACAACCTGCCCCAGCGAATTTGTGAGTACGCGAGTCGAACCCAAGCCGTCAGTGTGATAGTAATTCTCATCGCCACTGCGATCGCCCAATGCGTCGTAGATATAGGGAATTCCAGCCCTGATGACACCTCACTCCGAGAATATTGGCATAAACGCGCCGCCAAGCAGGGGAAAAACTACTGGGCTAAGTGATTAAATTTTAGCCCTACCTATATACTATTTCTAGAATTAATATTTAATGCCTTTTGTGCCTTATCTTTTGCATCGTTAATTCTCCCTGCTTTTAAATAAGCTAAGGACAAATTTGATAGCAATCCTACATCATTTGGATTTATTTTTAAAGCAGTTTCTCCATAAAAAATAGCTGCTTTATTATTTGCAAGACCAATTGCACATATACAAGCTTCACGAGAAATATCAGCATTATCTGGTTTAAATAAATAAGCTTTCTCAAACCAGTTAAATGCAATGTCTAAAATTTCTACACGCTGATAAATCTTGCCTATACACCACATAGCTGACCAATTATTAGGATTGATTTTTAATACTTGTTCAAAAAGATTTAAGGCATTGAAAAGCTTTTCTTGTGATTGTAAATTATCTTTTTCTGTACTTTTGTTTTCCCCTAATAAAAACTCTTCTTGTATGAATTTACATCCTTGTTTATAAAGATAATTATGATATTCTATTTGTTCTTGAGTCAATCGTACATCCATAAAAAACTCCCAACTTCACTTGAATCTATAAAACTTAGCGTATATTTTTAAGAGCTTGATTCCAAATATTGTCAAAATCATTTTTTGAAATCTCATGTTCTTCTCCCAAATCAAGCTCTGACAAAGGTTGATCACACAAAGATAATCCTCCAGTCTCTGGATGATAACTTTCGTTAGATATAAACCATTTATCACCATAAATTTCAACTTGCCTAGATGCTCGATTATCATCAAATTCTAAGTAAACCATTCCTAGTCCAAGGTTTGATTCGCCTTCATGTTTAAAATATCGTTTCATGGCATTGTTTTCCCATGTCTAATTACTCTATTGCTAATATCTAAATTATCCCTAGTTGGATTTCGATAAATATTTGGATGCGGATTTTCAATAGGCAAATCAGAAATATCAATTTCAAGGTAGTGATCGAGTTTGCGTCCTGCCCAGGGTTGTCCAAACAGCTTACTTGCCAATTGTCCTAAAGACAATTGACCTGCTTTAGTTTGTTCTGGAGTCATATTTTTTACGGATTTTGCTACAATCATTTCTGGTGCAATATCGGTCAGGTATTGTCCTGGACCATGAACAGCATCTTTAACTTCGGGAAGAGAAGCGCGTAACTCTCCACTGCTAAGAATACCATTTAGACCTTGTTCACTAGTGTAGTGATATAAGGAATTGGGGATTTCACTACCACTTGCTCCACTTGAATGAGCGTTGCTTATAATGTTACTAGCAAATGGGTTATTTTCAGCACTAACCCCCATTCGTCCAAAATCGCGCAAATCGCCGTTATTAATAGCACGATTGACACCAAAGAACTGTTTAACTCCTCTGCTACCAACTTGCACTAAAGGCAGTAAATTAAAAGCATCGCTCCACTCCAATTGCCCTTCGCGGAAATGAGTTCCAGTCTGCCAAGCGCCAACACCAGTACCAATCGCATCATAAGTAGTTGCAATCCAGTTAGAACGACCCATGTTAAAAGTCAGTTTCTCAGGCGTGGCAGCACCGAGTATCATCGCAACCCCAGTTCCAGCCACTTGCCCCATATTCCACATGAAGCCAGAATGGTTTTGTTCTGCAATTTCTCCATAAAGACTGCGGCGAATCTGAGTAGAAGCACCGAAGCTAACAGTATTAGCAAACCCAGCCACCCATTGGTCAGTCAGATTCAGCAAATCTTCACCACTGGCTCCATTCAAAGCAGATCCAGTCAAATAACCAGCACCAGCACCAACACCTACTGCGGCGGCTAGTGAACCAATGATGGATAAAACAGCGCCAATATCTCCCATCGTCTCATGTCCAGTCGGGTCAATGAAATTGACTGGATTGGCATTAGCATAGAGATAGTTGTGCTGGCTCATTGGGTCATCCATAAACCCAGCAAAGCTATCCTTGGAAATAAACCTTCCTAAATCAGCGTCATAGTACCTAGCTCTGAGATAATCTAAACCAGTCTCGCTATCCCGTTGCTCTCCAGCAAACTGATAGGAATTAGAAGAAGTACCGGTACTAGACAGTAAACGACCGTAAGCATCGTAGGTATAATTATCAACAACCTGCCCTGTTGCATTTGTCAAAACGCGAGTCGAACCCAAGCCGTCAGTGTGATAGTAATTCTCATCGCCACTGCGATCGCTCTTAATTAAACCCAGTCCGTAAGTATACTCAGTAGTAATTTGACCATTAGCGTCATATTCTAGTAACACCTGAGAAACACCGCGCATTGGGTCTACCAAATAGTTGGTTCTAACACCATCAGCAATACTAGCAACGCGATCGCCCGATGCGTCGTAGATATATTGCTGGTGTGAAGTGCCATTAGTATTAGTAGTGGTAACGCCAACCAAACGATTTTCGCCATCGTTAATCCAGTCATAAGTGACAGTTTGTGTTCCATCACTGCAACTCTTCATAGAGCCATTGTTGTCGTAAGTAAACTGAGTAACTTTATTTACAAGAGATGAAGAAGTTAGGCGATTATTGCCGTCGTAAACATAAGTAGTTAGTCCCTCAGCAGAGTCAGTTCTGCTTAAACGGTTGCCAACTAGGTCAAAGGTGTAGTTAATAGTGCGATCGCCATTTGTCGAGTCTGTAATCTTTTCTTGAGTGAGTCGGTCGAGATTATCATAAGTATAATTAACCACCCGCCCAGAATTTTCTACAACCTGTCTCCGATTGCCTACTGCATCTAAGGTGTAACTGTAGCTGGAGATGATATTTCCGGCTGAATCCCGATCATCTAAGTACTTTAATTGATTTCGCTCATTGTACTGACGATTTTCTACCGTACCATTTGCGTTAGTTGTGCGAATGAGACTGCCTACAGCGTTATAGTCATAATCTGTCAGCGTTCTACCAGCAACAATAACCTTATCCAAGCGATTAAGTGAATCGTAGGTATAATTGACAGTACCTACACTTGTAGTTTGGCTAGTTAAGTTACCCAGCAGATCATAGCCGTAGCCAATAGTTTGTCCGTCAGGGTTAGTAATCGATGCCAAGCGATCATAGTTATCGTAGCCATAGCGGGTAACTCCTCTACCATCTGTTACCGTCGCAATCTGAGAGGTAATTGAGTCGTAAGTATATGAAACGGCTGCCACATTTCGGTTAGAGAAAGACTTGGTATCCAAGCGCCCATATTGGTCGTAGGCATAGTTGATAATATCGCTATTAAAGTCTTTATAACTTTCAACTAGCCCCAAATTGTTGTAATCGGTCTGCGAACGCTGACCCATTGGTAAAACAGTCGCAATTTGGCGGTTGAACTTATCGTATTCGTATTGAGTAACATTTTTGTTAGCATCCTCAACAGCAGTCAATCGACCGTAAATGTCGTAGGTATAATTAGTAAGGGTTTGATCGGCTAACTCAAGCGTAGTGAGTTGACTGAGATTATTGTAGAAATATTGCTTTTTGTGCTGATTGGCATCTGTTTCGCTAATAACTCGGCTGTATCGGTCATACTCAACTTCTGAGCGTTCACCAGTGTCAGCAATGGTAGCAACTTGCCGACCGTATTTGTCGTATTCCAGCTTGGTAGAATGTTGAAGGGCATCTGTTACCTGAATTAGTTTGCCACGTTGATCGTAGGCATACTCAGTGCGTTCATTGAGGGCATTAATAACTGCTTTAACCTGCCCGTACTTGTCATATTCGTAGGTAATAGTTTGTCCTAACTGATTAGTTTCTGTTTTGAGACGGCCTAACTCGTCGTAAGTTACCTGATTCTTGGAACCATCAAATAAAATCGTTTCTTTGGCACGAGCGTTGTCATCATAAACAAAGCGAGTAGTACGGTCTTTGGCATCAGTAACAGTTTCAATTTGTCCGCCACGATTGTAAGTATATGTGCTGTAATTACCCAAGACATCCTGTTCGCGCTCCAAACGTCCCAAATCGTCGTACCAATACCTACTACTCTTACCAAAGATATCAATCTCTTCTTTGATACGACCAGCAGCTGTGTATTTGGTAATAATCTTGGGATTGTCTGGGGTATTGTCAGGAAGAATTACATCAGTAAGTTGTCCTTTATTGTCATAGAAATACTGAGTGCGGTTGCCCAGACTATCTTCAGTGAAGGTAATTTGTCCCAGAGTATTGTATTCAGTTTTGCGAACATTACCGTATTGGTCAGTAACTTGGGTAGTGCGACCATTATTATCGTAAACGTAGCTGGTGGTAAGATTTTGTACACCCTGCTCTGTAAGGACTTTAGCCGTTACATCTTTGACTCTACCATTGGCATCGTAAACTGAATCAACAATGTTGCCGTGGCTGTCAACCATGTGATTGGGGTTGCCAAATTCATCATAGCCATACTGCATTACTTGACCGTCTGGAGCAACTTGCTGAATTAAACGTCCGAACTCGTTATATTTATAAGTTGTTACCAACCCATCAGCATCGGTACTCTGAGTTAAGTTACCATGACTATCAAATTCAGAAGAAACGGTTAGTCCTGTAGGAGAGGTAATTGTTAAAGCCTGACCTCTGCTGTTATAAGTCGTGCGAATAACCTTGCCAGATCCGTCTTCAATGGTCAGAACGTTGTTACGGTTATCATAAGTGTATTTAGTTACAACCCCATCTGCATCAGTTTCACTCAACAGGTTATTGTCATTGTCATAAGTACGTGTGGTAATTCCCCCCTTAGCATCAATTTCTTGCAGGACATTTCCCCGTTCGTCGTAAACATAAGTAGTGGAGTAGCCGCGTGCGTCTTTGACAACTTGTTTCGAGCTATTTGGGTCATAGGACATTTCCACCTTCTGACCATTAACATCCACTATTTCCTTGAGCCGTCCAGTCACTTCGTCGTATTCTGCTTTTATACCAGTCCTGCCCAGGGGGTCGATGATTTTGTCGAGATAGTGCTGACGCTCTTGGTCATACTCCATCTGCGTAGTATTACCCTCGCGGTCTGTCACCGATATCAAATCACCTTGAGCGTTGTAATCATAATGAATTTGCTTACCAGCAGGGTCAGTCACCGTCGCAATCCTGCCCTGCGCGTCCCGCCCAAAGGTAATCTTTTGCCCCGTAGAACTAGTAATATCCGCATCGGTATAGGTTAATGTATTACCGTTCGTATCCGTAACAGTCAACAAATCCCCCGTTGCAGCATCAATCTGATAAACGATTCCCTCTTTCGTTGTTAAAACATACACACCACCATAGTAAGTATCCGCAGGGTTATAAGCACTGCCAGCTAGACCGTAGTACTGATTAGTACCAGCGCCATGAATAATGCGGGTGTTTTGAACGGTAAGCGTATCGGTCACGCCAGCATCAGCCACAAAGGAGGGGTGATAAATGTTGGGGTCAGAATCAACACCACCAGCGCCTCTCAAATACTGGGAAAGCGGGTCAATCGTCGGCTTGAAAGTGAAGCCTTCCCGTTTCCCGCCAGGAAGCGTAATGTATACTTTCGTGCCATCCTTAAACGGATTTTGCCCACCCAGTTCCGCAACTTCTCCACTGGGTTTGCCGACAGAGGTTCGCAGATCCGTGTCCCTGAATTCCATGCGCCAGCCGTAGCCAAAATCATCAGTAGTACCCGATGTCAAAGAATCATACGTGCGAGTTAGGGTAATGGGTATCCCTGTTACAGGAATCGACAAATCCGTAAACGACAGCCTAAAATTCCCCAGTTTCAATTCACCAGACACATTAACCGTGTCTTCAACAAAGCTGACATTCCCGCCTTTATCATGAGCTTCCAGGCGCAAAGTGTACGAATCATTTTCCAGCAGCGAGGGGTCAAACTTGCCCAGCACACCATTATTAACAGTGCTTGTGCCTCGGAAAATCTCTCTGAAATCGCTACTACCAATAGGCGCAACCAGCAGGGTGTAATAATCCAGGTTATCATCGCTGACGGTTCCTTTAATATCAACAAGCGCGGTAACTGTACCACCAACGATCGCACCCAAGTTCAGGCTGACATCGGGAGCGCTGACATCACTAGTATCAATCACAGCCACGCTGAATGTAGCGGTTGCGGGATTACCAGCCGCATCTGTGGCGATCGCTTTGGCAATGATTGTCCCGGCTGTGGTGGGTGTAAAGGTTGCCATGCCGTTTGCATCAAGCACTACCGCAGTTCCATTAATCAGCAGTTGCAAACCAGCAAGCTTTATATTATCCGTAGCCCTAGCTTGAAAAGTTATCGATTCACCTAGATTTACTAAGTCGTAATTCGCAATAAGTCTGACTTTTGGTGCTTCCATATCAGCCGCCACTGACAGATTATACTGTTGCTGCCCAGTTCCGCCATTGCCATCGTTTACTGTAATGACAACTGTATGACTACCCACATTATTAGTAGTTGGTGTCCAGCGCAGTCTGCCGAGAGTATCCAGCGTCATCCCCAAATTACGGGATGCCTGATCCAAGGTGTAAGATAAGCGATCGCCATCGGCATCTGTAGCAATTACATCATAGCTGTAAGTACTACCAGGAGTTGCTGTTAGCAGTGGATTAGATTTAATAACAGGTGCATGATTTTCTCTTGCAGTCAGAGTAAAAGCCTGTGTTGCGGACTCTCCATGATTATCGACTGCTTCAAGGACAACTTTATAATTGCCAGAGACGGGAGACAACCAGGTTAACAAACCAGTAGTGGAATTAATGGTCATGTCAGTTGGCCCGGAAATTAGCTGGTAAGTCAAGGTGTCACCAGCATCGGGGTCGGTGGCTTGCATTTGATATTGGTAAGCACTACCAACTGCTGCCAAGTATACAGGTGTAGAGTTGATAATCGGGGCAAAGTTAGAAAGGGTAGCGCTAACTTGTATGGTGTAGTTCTGAGTAGCAATGCCACCCAAACCATCATTAACAGCGACAGTAATATCTTGTTGACCAAGTTGATTGCTCGTAGGAGTCCATTGAATGAGTCCACTTTGAGGGTCAACAGTCATACCATCTGGGCATTTACCAGATTGTAAGTAAGAGAGTCAGTATCAATATCACTTGCTTGAACAAGATATTTGTAGAGTTTACCAGTGGCAGCTTGAGTTCCAGGTGTAGAGTTAATTAGAGGAGGAGTATTTACAAGCCGGACGTTGACTGTAAAAGAGAGCAAATCAAATGCCCCGTGTGAATCTTGTACCCGCACAACTACAGAAGCATCGCCCAGCTGATTTGCAGTCGGAGTCCAACGCAGAATACTGGTTTGTGGGTCAATGAACATTCCATCTGGTGCTTTGTCAAGACTCACAAGCAAAAGATCATTGTCAGAATCGCTAACTTTTAACTCAGATTGGTAAAGTTTATTAACAACAGCAGAACCAACTGGGGTAGAGGTGATGCGAGGTGCATGGTTAGGAATGGTTGCACTACTAACGATATTAATATCGAAGCTTTGAGTGACTTCACCGCCTCGACCATCACTAACTTTAATGGCGACAGAATTTTGCCCTACCTGTGAAGCAGTAGGTTGCCAAAAGAGATTGCCTTGGTTATCCAAGGTCATGCCAGCAGGCGCAGTTAGCAAGCTGTAGTTGAGAGGGTCATTGTTAGGATCGTTAGCACGAATAGTATAGACGTAAGGAAGCCCTAATGATGAAGCTTTCAGGGGCTGGGAGGTAATAATGGGAGCGTCATTGGGAATGTTTGCTAGTGCTTGGAGTTGAAAAGATTGTGTTGTTTTGCCTCCTTTTCCATCATTGGCTGTGAGAGTGAAGTTATAAGTTCCTACAGCAGTAGGTGTCCACTTCAATAATCCAGTGGTTGGCTCAATGACGGCTCCACTGGCATTTGTGGTTAACTCGAAAGTAATAGGATCTAATAGAGGATTGCGTGCAATAATTTGGAATTGGAAGGGTACGCCTACTGCTGCAATGGAACCAGGTTTTGGTAATGCGGTAAATAAAGGTGGTGTTTGGGCAGAACCGACTTGAATTTGGAACGATTGTAGGTCTAAAGCACCTTTAGCATCTCGAACCCGGACAATTACATCTTGAGTTCCGACTTGTTCAGATGTTGGACGCCAAGCAATAATTCCAGTATTGGGGTCTACCGCCATCCCATCTGGTTTTACTAATAGGTCATAGCTCAAAACATCTCCATCTGGGTCAAAAGCAGATGGTCTATAAACTACCCTTTGATCGACAATAGCTTGAGTCGGCGCAAAGCTGGTGAAGTGAGGAGCCTGGTTTTCTTGTGGTGCGGTGTCATTTTTAGTATTACTAAAGTCAACTCCAGTAATTGTTTGACCGCTACTTAAGCTAACTTGAATTCCTTGATTGGGGGGTGGTAGAGTTTGACTCCATCCCCCTGGTAACTCTTCAGCTACCGTATAATTGCCTACTGGCAGAGTGAATGAGTAAATACCGTTAGCATCAGTTTTCGTAAATAGCTCATCCGAGTCGCGCCGACCATTATTATTTTTATCGATGTATACAGTCCAGTCAGCTAGACTTACAGGGTTAACAGGTGCAATATTATTAATGCCCATAGGTGCAAAGGTTATCCCCTCCATCTGCGGTGCATTTAAAGGCTCTATTTTCAGAGCTTGACCGTCCCAGTACATTCGGGAGACACTATAATAACCATTATCAATTAAAAAGTCTCCAACCAGTGATTCAAAATAGGATGCAGGAGCACCATACAGAATTTGAGGAGTATAGTTGTAGTTATAAGTGTAGTTGCTTATACCAAAGAAATTTTCATTTGGACGGATTAAATGAATATCACCTGCTCCTTGTAAAGGAATAAATTGAACATTTCCAGCAACATCAACAGTAGAAAATCCTTGCCTATGGGCTACAACAATCTTGCCAGCTAAGGGGCCGTATCTTGCAACATCATTAGGAACTATTTCAAAAGATGAATTGCCGCCGTATTCAGAGTCAAGAGTTGCAAGGGTAGTTACAGTGCCATCAGCTTTGACTCGAAAAAGTGTAGGTCTAAATGTGAAGTATCCTCTAGAATCGACACCAGTATCACTTTCAACAATTAAGTCCCCGCCAAATATACCAGTTGTATCTATTTGCAAGGAAAGTACCCTATAATTCAGATTCGTAGGCAAAGTTGCCCATCTGGGAATGATTGTTGCCCCACCATCCGTAATTTTTGTAATATTTGGGTCATATCCAAAACCAGAATACACTCCTCCAGCGTTACCGAAGATGTCTCCTGCTGTAAAACCGCCCAGGTTATCTTCTGCCACAGTAGTAAAAGAGCGCAACGATGTGATACCAGATCCGTAAGAGCCAGGGCCAGCATCTTGTGTAACATTGGAAAATGGAACTAAAGTTCCGTCAGGCTGAATAAGATTAAGCCTAGAGGTAGTGCGAGTATAGCCGGCATCGGAAACTAAAACTTGCTCTTTTGCTTCGTAGTATTCTATACCGTAGGAAGAGTAAAAACCTTGAGGCAACTGAACAACTTTCGTTAGAGGAATTGGATTTGCAGGGAGTCGATTACCAGTTATCGCTTGTGCAATTGATTGCGAGTTGTATGAAGTTGTTTGGAGATTACTGCGATCACCAGAAACTCGTCCCCAGATTTGTCCTGGCAAGTTACTTGAAACATTTAAAATAAAGTTTTGAGTATCTTTTGCACCTTGAGCATCCAACACTTCGACGATGATATTATATACACCAGCATTGCTGGAATTTGTAGTCCACAGAATTTGTCCAGTGCTGGCATCAATAGTCATGCCAGTAGGTGCTGTTGCCAGCGAGTAGGTTAGAGAATCGTGATCTGGGTCAAGTGCCTCTACCCGATAGGTATAGCCTGTTGCAGTATATGCAGTTGTTTCTGCTGTAGTGATAATAATCGGTGCATGATTTCCAGGCTGTCCTTGCGTTTGCACTTTAAAAGCTTGCTGTGCAGTTCCACCTCTTGCGTCTGCCACAGCCAGCGTCACATCATAAGTTCCCAACTGCAAAGCAGTGGGAGTCCAACTCACTATCCCTGTATTCGCGTCTACTGTCATCCCCTGTGGCGCACTAAGTAGCGAAAAGCTCAAAGAATCATCATCAGCATCGGAAGCATTGGCTTGGTAAGTATAACTAGTATTAATCGCTGCATCGACCACAGGAGTGGAGGTAAAAACGGGGGGACGATTCGGCGGAGCATCAATTACCGACAAACTGTACTGTTGTTGCGTCACACCACCGCGCCCATCATTCACTTCCACAAGCACTGCTTGATTTCCAGTGTTGCTAGCAGATGTATTCCAAGCAATTAAACCAGTAGTTTGATCAATGGTCATTCCATCTGGTGCAACCAGTAGTTTATATGTTAAAGAATCACCATTGGGGTCTGTAGCATCAACATCATAGCTGTAGTTATGACCAGCAATAACTTCCTTGTTTGGTTGAGTTAGAATCACAGGTGCAGCGTTTAACTGACTCAACACCGTTAGATCATAAGTAAACTGCACTTCTTGAGGATTGTAGAATATTAGAGAACGCTGATTCGTTAGCTCATTCGGGTCAAACCTAGTATCGCCAACCAACTTACTGAAATCATAATAAGGTAGACCATCAGGTGTAAAACCATCAGGATTGCGAACCAACACCGTGGGGTCACTGAGATGATTGACAGCAACAATTAGGGGAGAATCGACGCTGTAAGAGCCGATGTTACGTAAAGCGATGTCTGCATACAGAAGGTGAGTATCGGCATTGAAGCTAGTGCGATAGTACTCAGTGCCTACACTATTAGAGACATCCGTCAACAAGTTAAAATTAGGTGTTGTAGTCTGGCTTATTTGTTTGGCAAAATCTGTTTGTACAGGAGCCTGGGTGCCATTGGGTGCGTTTATTAAAGCAAAATTAGTAATCCGCACACTGGTGCTAATGTCGCCATCATTATTTACCAGACGAAACACCAACTGGGCATTAGTGCCTGGGTTAATACCAGTGAGATTCAAGCTGACAGTGTGAGTTGCAGCATCATAACTCGTACCCACACCCAAAGCAGTAGACTCACCCTCAGTCCAGTTAAAGAAAGCATCGCGCGAACTTGCAACAGTGTGAACTAGAGAATTCCCATTAGCATCAACTAACGCCACATCAATTGCATCATTAATTGAATTGACCGCAGTAGTATCAAACTGAGGATTAATCTTGAAACTGAGAATAGAAGGTGTAGTTGGAATTGTTAGAGATAGAGAACGAGAGACTGCAAAATTGTTGTTTTCAGTAAAAGAAGTAGTAGGTGCAATAGTAAAGTCTTGAATCGCCGTTAGCCCACTAGCATCTGTGACTTTCAAATGGATGTTACTGTTGATATTATCCAGAAAGTCTCTTGGTGTACCACGTAAAGTTGCAGTCCCATCAAAGTTATCAACTAAGGTTAGCCATCTTGGGAGATTATTTGTAGTAAATTTTAAACTATCTCCCGCATCTGGGTCAGTGGCAACAATGTTGTAAGTGTAAAGACTCGCTGAGTCGGCAATGGAAATAGGTGTGCTGGTAAAGCTGGGAGCTTCATTGACATTAGTAACAGCGATCGCAAAAACTTGGGTTAAGCTTAAGCCATTAGCATCAGTGCTGGTAACTGTAACAGAGTGCTGGGTACTACTTTCAAAATTGAGTAATGTACCGTCAGCGACTTGCAATTGATTACCAACGATGCGGAAACGCCCATCAGCATTATCGTCTAAAGTATAAGTGTGAGTATCACCAGCGTCAGGGTCAGTACTAGTTAATTGACCAATGACTATTCCAGTAGAACTATTTTCTGCAACTGTGTTACCCGCTAAATTAATCGCTGTAGGTGGACTGAAACGGTAGATATTGGTGGAGAAAGTATTTTGATTCCCAGCAATATCAGTTGAGCGTGCAATCAAGGAATTATCCCCGATTGCTAAGGAGACGTGGGCAAAGGTAAATTGTCCATTGTTGTCTGAAGTCGTAACTGCACCAGTTTGTTCTAAGACTACAGTAGAATTGGCTTCGGCAAGACCTGTTAAGCTTACGGTATCAAATTTCGTGTGTAGATCACCAACTACACCAGAGTCAGATACAGCATTGAGGTTAAAAATCGGTTCTGATGTCGTGCTGTCAAAAGTGAAAGAAAAGTCAAAAATATTAGATATGTTGTGAAATTCGTCCACTGCTTGCAAATGCAAAGTGTGGAAACCATCTGGTAATGTACCACCATAAATAGTTTCTAAGGCAGTCTTTTCAAAAGTAAAGCTGCCATCAGCGTTGCGAAAAGCAGTGACATTGGTGAAATTACCTGCAAGTGTATTATCAAAACCAGCCTTGAACTCAACTACACGGCTAGCATCAATGACAGTTCCAGTAATTGTGGGGTCAAAAGTAATGCGATCGCTGTTGGTTTGTCCATTAGGAGCAGTATCGTGTAGTAAGGAAGCACTAATCACAGGTGCAGTTTTATCGATAACGACCGTGACATGATACTGAGTAGTTTTGATATTACCTGCGGTATCAGTAGCGCTAATAGTTAGTGTATGCGCCCCATTAGCAAGTCCAGTCAAATTCAGAGATTGGTCAAATGCTCCGGTAGTATCAAATGGGACTGTAATTTCAGTTAGGTTGTTGAAGTGATAACTCAGTGCAGTTACAGCAGAACCAGTACCATCAACGCTACCAGTTAATCTAGCTCCCGGTGTCAAAGGTGCAGCATCAACTGGGGTATTTAGCGTTAATAGAGGTAATGTGCTGTCGATAGTGAGATTGAGTGCCGTACTGAGATTGCTGACATTCCCGGCGATGTCATTGGCTTTTGCAGTTAAATTATAAACTCCGTCTGTCAAAGGACTAGTAACAATTTGCCATACACCAGCATTATTTGCGGTTGCTTGACCAATTGTTTGCCCATTATTGAAAAGTTGAACAACTGCCCCAATTTCAGCATTACCTGTAATATGCGGTGTACTTTTATTTGTGATGTTATCAGTATTGCTAGCGCCACTATCGTCAGTAGCCAAGAGGTCTAAATTACTTGGAGAAGAGGTAATGGTATCAAGAGTGAATTGAATATCTTTGGTGTTAGAAAGATTTCCGTATAAATCTTTAGCTTGTAAATGTAAAGTATAAATGCCGTCGCTAAGAGTGCCACCATAAATAGTTTCTAGCTGAGAACGGGTAAAGCTAAAACTGCCATCATTATTGCGTTGAGCAATCACATTTGTATAGTTGGCAGATAGCGTATTATTAAAACCGACACGAAACTCCAGTATAGGATTAGCGTCAGTAATAGTCCCGGTAATTGTGGGGTCAAAAGTAATAAAATCTTTATTTGTTTGTCCGAAGGATGCAGTATCACGAGCTAAAGTAGCACTAATTACAGGTGGGTTAATATCCGGCATCAATTCAGCGACACCAATCACAGTAGCTTGACCATTAAAGATGATATTGCCCTTGGCACTAATTGAACCGTACAAACTGGAATTGCCGTTGAAGATAAAGTTCTTAACACTTAAGAACAATCCACGGGTATTAGTGACACCGTTATAGGTGATATCTCCTTGGGAAAATACCTTCAGATTATCAGTAGTATTAATGCTACTGGTAGCACCATTAAAAATAATATTGCCATTGGTGCTACCCGTGGCTAGTAAGGAAGAACCTGCAAATCTCGCACCACCGTTCATGTTAATAGAACCGGAAGCAAACACGGACAAATCACGGGAGAGCAAATTAGACAGGTTAACATTACCGTTATTAGCAATTAAGACAACATTATTAAAGTTGTGACCATTGCCATTGAAATTGATATCTCCTTGCTCAACGGTAATAATATAGTTGTTTAAGCTGACATTGGCAGGAATATTTAGCCCCCCTCCTGTTACTCTGACAACGGTAGGATTATTTGTCGTACCTGGAGGTGGAAACTTCTTCAACCAGTCGCTACTACTATTAAGGGGGTTTTGAGAAATGTTGAAGGTAACAGTGGGTGTCCCCACAGGAATGCGGCGATTGAGTTCGATTTGTTTAATATCTGCATAGGCTGGCACGATTACTGTCTGTTGTGGCACTACTGGTGGAGGAATTAAGCCAGCATACTTATTGCTAGAAGCATTGGCAATACTAGTGGTGTAGCCAGAGGCCACTGCCACAGCTTTATCTACCAAAACCAGTTTGCCATTAGCATCTCGAATCGGATTTCCTGCTGCATCTATTTGTACGGGTAGTGTGAGATTACCATTCATGATGAAGCCTTTGGCTGCATAAATTAAGGCATCATCACTTAAAGAAGTTGGTACACCGTCAAAATCTCCATTGCCGTTGATACTGATAGTGCCTTCAGTACGAATAGCAAAGTTGGGGATAGAAGTCTGACTAGTTGTTGGTGTTGCGCTAGAATTTGTCTGTACTGAAGAATTTTGCTGAGAATTATCTACAATTCCCAGTAGTCCACCAGTATTTAGCAAGTTCTGTTGAGTAATACCAACTAGTGAGTTGTCTGTAGCATTACCTGTAAGTGAGTCTTTTGCTTTTGTTTTAGCAGAGTTATTATTACTACTAGTGGGGAGTAAAGGAGTGTTGATAAAATTTTGTGTCTGGGAGTCAAAGATATTGCTACTTAATGGGGTGTAGTTAGTAGAGTCTTGATCTGAATTCTTATCTTCAATGCCATTCTTTGCTTTTTCCAGTCGTTCTAACTCTGTGTTTATCGGGTCGGAACCACTAGGAGTTCTGAGTGATATTTGCAAAGAAGTTAAGGCAGAATTATCATCTAAACCTGTACTCAAAGTTGCACTTTCTAGTAAAGATAGTGGTAAGATTCCGCCATTAGTAGAAGATGCACTATTGGTTCCCAAATTTTCAGAGCTACCCATGACTAACCCCAAGAAGTAGTAAATTGTTTACTGTTTTTATTTGATAAAAAAATTCTACCGATTTTGCTCTGGAGTCGATAGCGATAAAATGCTCTTGACTCCATCTCAATATATAAGGCGATTATCTGCCTGTTCTTATTATTTTGAATAATCGGAAACGAGGAGAAAACCCTCAGTTTATCTCCTCATCGTCAATCTATCTTTACAAAAATATCAAGCTGCTACACCGACATCCATTGTCAATATATTTGGAACTATAGTTGTATTGTTAGCCGCTTTAGTCATAAACTTGGTACTAATAATCTCTTGGTAAGTTGCAAAATCTACTTGCCAATTGTCAATAATTTGATGTAAATTTCCAATACGTTCTGGTACAGCTTCACTCTTTACTTCATAGCTAAAACTACCATTGAACAACACAATAGGAGTGCTGGTTTCATCTGGATTCCGTAATGCTGCTTCACTTACGGTCAGATAGAATGGGCAACGCTCCAAAGTATAAACTAAGTTTAGTGTCGCTCGTACAGGTGTAGTCCCAACTTCCTGCCAAGCGCCAGGAGACAGTAGCGTTTCGGCTAAATACTGACGGGCTGCATCCTGCTGTTGGTCAAAAGTCATGTAGCTTCTGGGATTAAGACCTACAGCTTCGTATTCTATATTGGGTAGTGTTTGGACATATTTTTTGGCAATATTTGCAACTACGAGTTCTCCTGTTGATTTACCTTCAACAGCTTCTATAAATATAACTCGCGTTGGTTCAGCTACTATCATCACGCCGTTAGTGAAGGCAACCTGAGATACATTTGGGGTAGATATTGGTTGACGAGCCAATTCCCATTCTGTTGGAACGATACCACTATATTTGAGAAAATCTGGATTTAGGAGTGTAGGGTTATAATTTTTTGCAGCAATAATAATTCCGAACTCTTGGGTGATTAAGCTTTGATTCATGATGCTTTTTGATAACTGTTGACTTAAAATCTCTTGCAATTACCCCAATCGTGACGTAAATTATACTTTTTTTTAGGCTATCTACAGTCACTTGTAACTTTATACTATATTTGTTCAGTTTTGTACCTGCGAAATTCTGCTTAAAGTTATTTTTGGAGATATTCAAGTAATAACTAGATTGACCGTATTTTTTTCATAAAGCATATAACTAAGGGATGTTCTTGGCTTGTGAATATTTGCACAAATTTCTGCATCAGCAGATTGAAGCGATTTTGGGCAGCAGTCGCTGATATTTCTGTAGTTGGGGATTGAGCGCCAATAATCCGTTCTAGTTCTGGAATTACGTCAATCAAAACTTGTCCATTGTCGCCAACAGTTTCCAGAATCTTGGTTTTCCAGATTTGCAGTTGTGCATCTGATTCACAGAGCAATTGCCCTATTAAGTCTTGGAAGGTTTGGACAAAGGCGCTGAAGGGAATATTGCCCTGGAATTGGTCATATTTCCCTTTAATAAAATAACCGTGTTGCCGCACAATCGGTTTATGAACTTCATTCACAACAGCAGTTTTCCCAATCCCAGAAAAACCTGCTACCAGCATCATTTCTGTTGCCCCAAGACTGACTTTTTCAAATGCTTGCAGGAGGGTTGATACTTCGGTTTTTCGACCATAGAGTTTCTCCGGAATGATGAAGCGATCGCACAGATCCCTTCGGGCAATCTCAAAACCCTTTATCATCTTTATGAATAATGCGCTGATGATAGAGTAAATCTAATATATTGCACAGGGCGATCGCTATCACTAAAAATTCTTCTAAAGATTGTTTGGTTTCTCTAGTTCTCCACTCCTTAAGAGAAATTCCCCCAAAGTCTTCCATAACTAGTGCATAACCATTTTTGCAAGGTTCTAGACTGTAGGTTTGGACTATCAGGGGGGAGTTGAGATTTTTGGTAATTGTGTACTGGTTGCGAAACAACAAAAGTTCGTTAAAGCTGGGATAAGGATTTTTTAGTAATTTAACGACTACTGGTTGTTGATCAACTTTTCGATAACCTCGATAAACTTGGGTTCGGGAGCCATTATAGAGTTCTTCGCTGATGTTATATCCGGGAATATTCTCAACAAGAGTGCTAGTCATACCCTAAATCTTTAAAATGTTTAGATTTAGTATTCCCAAATGATTAACTGAATTCTCCAGGTAAGTGTAAAAAATTATACTAATATTACAGTTTTTATGTTACAACTTACAAGCAATGCAGCATTACACTATTGGGCTAATACGTGTAGTGACCCAAAGTATTGTAACTCCGTTGGCGACGCGATGGCGATCGCGCCTCATCAATTCCAACTTATCAATCGCAATCGCTACAACCCGCATGATCCTGTTGGCTGATAAAACCTGCTTATGATTGCAGCACGTTAACCATCATCAGGTATGAGCCCCACCAATAGGATCTGCTCATATTGCGGCTTGCCTGAGAAGTCTATACTCGCTTCTAAGTAGCTGGTTGATAA
>NZ_WWFG01000010.1 GCF_026127265.1 Nostoc sp. KVJ3 | reverse complement strand
TTTCTGTAAGCGTATTAATCAACGAGATCCAGTACGGCAAACTCGCCAAAGACAAGGTAGTAGAGCAGCTTACCAAAAGAATCCTTTTTATCACGAATTAACGCTTTCCACGCCTAACCACGGCAGTCGTCCATTTGAAATCTGCCACATTGACCATACGGAATTAGATATTGAGTTAGTTTGTTCTCGCACTGGACGTTGTTTAGGCAGACCTTGGGCAACGATTCTTATTGATGCTTTCTCCCGCCGCATTTTTGCCATCTATTTAACTTTTGATCCACCATCATATCGCTCTTGCATGATGGTGTTGCGAATTTGTGTGCAGCGACTTGGACGTTTCCCAGAAACATTAATAATGGATAATGGTGTAGAGTTTGGCAGTATTTACTTTGAAACTCTTCTGGCGGCATTTGCTTGCACAAAAAAACAACGCCCCGTTGCTAGTCCAAGATTTGGTTCGCTTATTGAACGTTTTTTTGGCACAACCAACACAGAATTCTTTTACAACCTAAAAGGCAATACTCAAATTACTAAACAGGTTCGCTTGGTAAATAAAGCAAATAACCCAAAAGTACAAGCTGTCTGGACATTGCCAGAATTATATGAATATTTTTGTGAATATGCTTATGTGATTTATGACTGTAGAGAGCATCTGGCGTTAGGACTCTCTCCTAATGCTGCATTTGAAAGAGGTCTTAATCAAAGTGGAATGCGCTATGGAGAAAAAATTTTAGATGATGAAACTTTAAAATTTTTACCTTGCCTTCAACTCCGAAGGGAAGTGCAAAAATAATACCAAGAATTGGTATAAAAATTCATTCTATTTACTACTGGTCAATTGATGATTCCTTTCTTAATCCTGAAGTTGAAGGAACTCAAGTCCCAGTTAGATACGACCCATTGATGTCGGGACTGCTTATGCTTATGTCAAAGGTAATTGGGTGCGGTGTATTTCTGAATATTACTCATCCTTACAAGGTCATTCAGAAAGAGAAATTCGACTTGCAAGTATTGAATTGCGCCAGCAGAAAAATCAGTATAACCAAAAGATAACAATTAGGGCTAAGGAACTTGCACAGTATCTAGAATCAGCAGAAGCTCAAGAAACTTTACAGGCACAAAGATTGCACGATTTGGCTGCACTAGATATGCGTCAATTGCTGTATCAAAATAATATTAAACAGACAAAAACTTATCTTGATGAATATCCAATTAACATTAATACAACCAATCCTACTGAAGTTTTATCACAAACAGATAAATTAAATATTCCAGCAATAGATTTAGAACAAATTCAACCCCATACTCAAGAGGAGTTATGGCAATAAAACACAAACGTCTATTTCCTCAAGCACTTCTTACTCAATCATCAACCGAGCGGCTGAACTATTTTCAGAGGATTACAATTGGACATTTACGGTTAAAACAGGCTTTAGATATTTTGTTGATGAATCTTCAACAACCAACAGATATCTGTGTCTTGTTCGTTGTTGGCCCAGCAGGAGTAGGGAAAACTACTTTACGACTACGAACTGAAAAAACTGTTAATGGAAGGTGCATTAGCATCTATGAACAGTAATATTTGTCAGATCCCAGTCGCAGGTATAGAGGCAATTGCTAATGAAGCAGGAAAGTTTAATTATAAAGATTACTACCTCCGGGTTCTAGAATCTCTAGAGAAAATCTCGCTCAATTCAATCACTACAAATAGTACATCAAATTATCAAAAGTATGCAAACACTCTTTCGGCTACATACTTTGCTTCCAAAAGTTCTGATACTGTGCGTCGTGCTTTAGAACAATCTATGCGACACCATCAATTAACAGCATTAATGATAGATGAAGCCCAACATTTGCTGATGGTTGCTGGAGGAAAACAAATGTTACATCAGATGAATTGGATAAAATCTATCGCTAATGTTACTGGTGTCGTACATATTTTATTCGGTACTTATGATTTACTCAACTGCTGTCACCTCAGTGGTCAAGTCAGCCGACGCAGCGATGATATACATTTACCTCGTTATTCGACAGACAACAAAGAGGATATAGCTGAGTTTATGCGGGTTCTCAGAACATTTCAGGCACATTTACCAATGGTAGAAGAACCTTGCTTGGTAGAACAATATGAATATTTTTTGGATTACTCAGTTGGCAGCGTTGGTCTCCTCAAAACTTGGTTGACAAAAGCGTTACGAAACGCCTTGGCAGAGAATGCGACAACCCTCAATGCGAAGTATATCCAACAAAACGAATACTCAAAAGCACGACGGCAGCAAATTCAACAGGAAGCACAAGCTGGAGAGAAGCGATGGCACAACGAGGTTGCAACTGTAACACCCAGTTTGACCAATGAAGATGTAAGGCAACCATCTCAAACGAAAGGTCGTGTTGGAAAACGTCTGGCTAAAAGAGATCCTGTAGGAATTAATCTTGATGTTAGTTGATTATTATACCGAAGATGAGTTTTGGAATCTGGAAAAACCAACAATTCCACAACGTTGTCAATTATTTCCATTAGAGCCAATTGGTGTTGGTACGCTTTATATGGAGAGCTTAAGTGGATATGTTGCTCGCCTTGCCGACTATCACACCATAACTGCTGAAGAACTAATTTTGTCAAAAATTGTTCCACTGATGGGGCACAAAACAAGCAGTGCTAGTTCCATCAACATCATTAATCATTTATTTGGAGTTCAAGATTCTTTAACTCCAGCAAGCCAAACCAGAGTTAACATTGCCACTACTATAATTCAAGTTCTAGAAGAATTAACCCAGCGTCAAGATTTATCTTGTCTGTGGCCATTAAAGTGGGCAAGTATTTTTTTCGAGTTTAGCATTCTGCGCTTACATCAAGCTTGGTGCCCAGTATGCTATGACACCTGGCGTACCAATAATCGAGTAATTTACAATCCACTGCTGTGGTTAGTCAACACAATCAAGGAATGCCCTCACCATGAGCATCAGTCACTGATTGAGCAATGCCCTCACTGCCAGCAAGAGTTTCCACCATTATCAAGGTATTCTCGTCCAGGATATTGCTCAATCTGTCATCTATGGTTAGGTGGACTGCAACTCAATCAAGTAGTTAATGAAGAAACTGAAAGCGTTGACTTTTGGCGGCAACAATTGATAGCTCCGCTCTCTAATCAAAGCAATAAGCCTGTGTGGCAGTGTATGTGGTTCGATGATGTCGAAGATTTGGCTGCCAATACACCCTCTAACTTCCTACCACCCATGCATCAAAACTAATTTTTCACCGAAACTTGCCCAGGTGTAGGTTCGCAGACTAATTGAAAAAATCTCAACGGAGTAATCAGGGTTTCAACTTATCTTGTCGCAGACTAATTGAAAATTTGTCGCGGACTAGATGAAAAATTCCTACCAAATTCGCGGACTAATTGAAATTTTCCGCCAAATGAGGATAAAAGGTTGCAACTCATTACAGTATAACGCTTTGGAGAAATACTTCTCTAATTAGCGATCGCCGTATAGTACGAGGGAATAAGGGTTACACAAGGTCATTTTCAATTAGTCTGCGACAATTTTTCACATAGTCCGCGACAATTTTCACTTAGTCTGCGAACCTACACAGGCGTTTTGAAAGCATAAACGTGCCGCCCCGGCAAACTTATGGTTACAGTCACAATGTTGGTGAAAGTGTTGTATATCAAGGAAAGTGGTATTAATCGTATTTTATGTCGGATAAAAGATAAGGGTTACTTATTTTGTGTTGTAGCCTTGTACTACTATGTAATCTAAAGCATAATGTGAGCAGACACCTTACTTGATGGTTGGTGTCACTGTAACGCGGATTTCTCACAAAATCTGAAAAAAAGGGATCAAAAACTGCGAAAATGTATATATAGCAAGTATTTCAGCAGTTATAGAGCATGACCCCAGCTTCGACAGATCGTATACCGAAACAGTTCAGATTTGAACAGCCAAAGTTAGTTCCAGTCGTAGTTAATTTCCAGGGTGGACAAGTAACATCTGATGCAGGTTTAAGCTTAATTGCTGAAATAGATAGAAAGCTGCAAATCACATCACAGTTTGCACTATGTTTCCAAGATTACCGAAACGCGGATTTCTCACAAAATCTGAAAAAAAGGGATCAAAAACTGCGAAAATGTATATATAGCAAGTATTTCAGCAGTTATAGAGCATGACCCCAGCTTCGACAGATCGTATACCGAAACAGTTCAGATTTGAACAGCCAAAGTTAGTTCCAGTCGTAGTTAATTTCCAGGGTGGACAAGTAACATCTGATGCAGGTTTAAGCTTAATTGCTGAAATAGATAGAAAGCTGCAAATCACATCACAGTTTGCACTATGTTTCCAAGATTACCGAAAGCCTTATCGAATTGACCATTCAATAGAAAACTTAATTAGACAACGAATCTACGGGTTGGTCATGGGATACGAAGACTTAAATGACCATGAAGAATTACGTCATGATCCGATGTTTGCTCTATCATTAGGAAAAAGGATTGGAGTACAAGATAAGCCTGTAATATTAGCAGGGAAAAGTACATTAAATAGGCTGGAACATTGTCCTGAAGATGTAGAACAAGGAGCAGATAGTCGTTACCATAAAATTGGACATTCTTCAGCAGAAATTGAAAGTCTATTTGTAAATATATTTTTAAAATCCTACTCAAAAGAACCACGAAAAATTATTTTGGACTTAGATGTAACTGATGATTTAGTACATGGCAATCAGGAGCAAGTTTTTTTCAATACCTATTATGGAGGATATTGCTATGCTCCACTTTATATTTTTTGTGGCAAACACTTATTAGCAGCTAAACTTCGTCCTTCTAATGTAGATCCAGCATTTGGAGCGTTAGAAGAGTTGCAAAGAGTCATTAAACAAATACGTCAACATTGGCAGAATGTTGAGATTTTAGTACGAGGAGATAGTGCCTATTCCAGAGACGATATTATGACATGGTGTGAGTCGCAGACTGGAGTTGACTACGTTTTTGGATTGGCGCGAAACAGCCGTTTAATTAAAATGGCTACGGCGACTCAAAATAGAGCTTCGCTTGAGTTTGAGCAGAAGTTATCAACAGTAACTTCATTTTTAGAAACTCTATTTAAACCAGATGAACAAATTTTTGAACTTGCTTGTGACCTGATTGATAACTCAATTTGGCATAAGTCCTTAGACTATCAGACTCGTGAATCTTGGAGTCGTAGTCGTCGTGTTGTTTGTAAGGTCGAATATGGAATAAAGGGAAATAATATTCGTTTTGTTGTTACAAGTCTTCCTACCAATAAAGTACCCCCTGGTCAACTCTACAGACAAAAATATTGTAAGCGAGGGGAGATGGAAAATCGTTTTAAGGAACAACAACTTGAGCTTTTTAGTGATAGAACCAGTACTCATACATTTGCAGGAAATCAGCTACGCTTATGGTTTTCTTCTCTTGCTTACGTTTTGATGAATGCATTGCGGTCACAATGTTTAGCCAAAACCGAATTAAAAAATTCTCAAGTTGGGACTATTCGGACAAAATTATTGAAGTTAGGAGCCTTAATTACTATAAGCTCACGGCGAATTTTAATTGCGATTACTAGCTCAAGTCCTGTAAAACATATCTTTGCTGCTGCTTACAGATGCTTAAAAATGCTCTCGAATACCGCTTAATTTCGAGTCAAGCAGCATTTCACCTTCTCTCTAATAATATTTTTGGCTTAGTTTGATTTAAGCCTTGTTTTGGATGCTTAATTTTATGAGCAGAGTGTTTCAATCCCAGTACAAGCAAAAAGCTTAGTAGCTGTTTTAGCTTAATAATGGCTATTTTGTACTTACTTTATTTACCATCATAAATTTCAATTGATGATGTATCAAAAAATGTCTTACATCAAGCGATGTGAATTGATTTTTTATTGTTTGTGAGAAATTTGCGTGTAAGCATAAGATGAGCAAGTTGCTCGCTTTATGGTTTCAAAACAGGTCGCTCATCTTATGCTTACGGAAAAGGAAGCACCGTCCAGTAGCTCTGGTCTGGGTTCAACTGACTACACTCGGTATAATCGAGAGAATTTCCAAACCCTTAACAGGATTAATTCCAAGTTTGTAACACCACCTTAAAAATTTAGTGAGAGTAGGTTTTCGCCGATATTTAGCTGGCGGGGTAACTTGAGAAAAAGAAGTCGAACTAAGTGTTGGCATAGCGCCAAAAATCTGGCCAACAGATTGAGCAGCCCACTTTTCCCAATCAAACCGAGACCCCTGAGAAAAAGAAGTATTGTCTACAAACCGACCCAACCATGCATTACACACACAACAATAACCAAAAGAATGGCAGTCCAGATTGAGAAACTGTTGAAAACAACCACAGTACAAGCACCGCAGTTGTAGGTAACGTTGGTGAACTGGACAAACACTGACAGGTTCTATTGTCCACAACAAAGGGTTATAAATAGGTAAACCAGCTTCACGCCAGTCTTGATAGCAGCCAGAACACCAACGTTGTTCAGTATGGAAAATATGACTGAAGTTAAGTCGCCAGGAGTGCCATTGAAGTAAAGTCAGAAAACTCAGATCAAGCCTAGCAGTTAATTTCTCAACGATGGCAACTACCTTTGAAACATGTTGCGTTCGGTCTAACCAAAATTTAGCAGACTGCTGTTGTAAAAGTGCAGGCTCTCGATGCCAAGCATTGATGAGCATTTTGATAGCATCATCAGCTTTCAAGAAATCGGGTGGTTGATTGCTCTGAATAAATAACGGCGTAATTTTATAGCGAATTAAACTAGCAATCGAGACACCATGTGCAGCAGCCAAGCGCTGTAAGTAACTAGTAAAACTTTCAACTGTGGGTGTACCAAAACCTATTGGTTTAAGAGAATAAAGATGGCTGCGTTTTGGAAGTTGGTTCATCGTTAAGTCCCACGACTCATAATTAGCCAAACTTTCAACCGACATTTTCACCACCTCCAACAGTACGACGTTGAGGTTTAGTATTACCAGTAGTAGAGCGACGAGATTTAGTATTGGTTGTCTGGGACGTGCTATGTGTAGCTGACCCATGATGAGATTCTAAACCTAAAGCAATTCTCAAAGCCGAACTATCTGGGGTAAACTCAAGTTGCTTTTCTCCTAATCGTGTTTCGTTGAAGATAATCATGCATTGTTCATGAGAGTAGGCAGAAGATTTTAAATGCGACAGAGTGAGAGTTTTAGCTCCATCCAGTAACGCCATTGCCAATGCTTGAGATAACCAATCTTTGAGAATACCGACACAACCGAAACTGCGTTCGTAGCAAAAATCCCAGTATTTAAGTAAATCAGGCTCTTCTTCAAAAGGTAAATGACGTTGAAAAGTTTGAACAACACCTCTGAAAGCTTTTAAATCTTCTTCATTCTCGACTTTGTATCGCTCAAAATGAATATCCAGGCTGCGCCTGCACAACTGGGCACTCAAGTTACGAAGTATCAACAAGTCATAAGTACCTGCCAGTACGAATTTGACTTGAGTAAGGTTTGCTAGGGACTTAATACAGTCTGTCTGGTCGCGTAATTTTCGACCACTGGCAACTTTACTGAGATTTTGTGCTTCATCAAGGCAAAAAACTTTCAGACGACGATGTTTATGTCACTGTAAGCATAAGATGAGCAAGTTGCTCACTTTATGCTTTCAAAGCGGGTTGCTCAAGTTATACGTCCCAAAGTAAAGACAGTAAACATAAAGAGTGAAAATACCTCTGTTGCTTGATCTGATTTCTTTTTCGACAGAGCGATCGCTTTTATATCCGCCTATCTCAAAGTCCTATTCTTTCATGGTTTATTGTCATTAAAATAAAGTTATTGAAAATACAATCTGCTGCTCAACTCTTGCTATTTCTAGGTTTCACGGCTTAAAAGGGAAATTTAAGTTGCTTGATATCATGCCTGAGTATGTTTGCTCAGGTTACAGTTACAAAACAGAACCTTTGCTCAAGTTATTGTTTCAAAATCTATTTACAACTAATAATTATTTAGTTTAATTAACACTAAGTATAAAAGACTGATTGTAGATATTTTTAGTAACAATCGTCAAATGATTTGCTATTAATCTTTTTGAGATATCTCATTGTGATTTGAACTAAAAATTGAGATTTTAACTCATAATCTGCTTCAGAAATGAGTATCCAGTTTATAGTTCACTTTTAATATTCGAGTTTTTTTACTAATAATGATTATCGTGTAAGGAATAAAAAGACTGATATGAAAGACGTTCGTATCAATCGTTCGGCTTGATTATCATTATTATTCAGCTACGAGTTGAGTAGGCGATCGCTTGTTCAATGAAATATTTTATTTTTACTCAAATATCTATGAAAACAAAAGTTTTGAACCATAAAATTGGTATTTGAACCATATTGGGGATTGAAAGTTTAAAGTACTTATCAAAGATCCAAATTTAATTGAATCTTTTATTGCAGATAGTTGTAAGCATATAAAAAAGTTCAACAATTCTAGTCTCTCAAAGCATTGATTTTTCGTGGTTGGGTGCAAGTCCACGTAAAAATAAGTTGAACAATTTGGGGATGGAAAAGGGATCACTCTACTACTTTTTCAACACAGAGACACCAAACTCAAATAAAAAAGTTCAACAATTAGGAGAGTGATTCTACGCGCATGTGGGCGCGATCGCTCTAGTAATAACGTAGCTATCGCACGGCGGTAAGACTTGCGAGCGATTCATGGACGGATGCCTGGAGCGGGGTAAAGCACCCAACAGAAATTGTAGAACTTTTTTATTTATTGTTGAACTTTTTTATTCCTCTACAATAGTCAATGAGGAATTAGCAATGATCGCTAACTGGGCGCGGTTCCTACAATCGAGGCGATTTAGCAAATGTGTCACATGAGTCTTCACAGTGCCTTCAGTAACCACTAACTGTTTAGCGATTTCTCGATTGGTAGCTCCACCGGCAATCAACTGGAAGACCTGCTGCTCACGCTTCGTCAGCATCTTCAATTCTGGCGAAGCGATTGGTTTAGCGATGCCCCAGGGATTGTTTATCATTTTTTCTAACAGCCCTGGAGCCAACTGAGCATAGCCTTGGTACGCCAGCCGAATTGCTTGCACTAACTCGTCTACGGGCATATCTTTGAGCAGGTAGCCTTTCGCACCTGCCCGGATTGACTCGACAATATACTGGTCATCATCAAACGTGCTGAGTACCAGCACTTTCACATTGGGAAATCGTTCACAAATCGTTATTGTTGCGGCTCTCCCATCCATCAATGGCATTCGTATATCCATCAGCACCAAATCAGGTTGGAGGGCTACGACCTGCTCTATTGCCATCTCACCATTGCTGGCAATCCCCACTACCTCCAAATCTGGCTGCAATTCTAGCATCGTTTTTAGCCCTTGGCAAATCAGGCTTTGATCGTCCACAATCAACACATTAATCATAAATTAACTAGCTAGATGACACTTCTGGTAAAGTATTTGTCAGACGTACTTCCACTCCAATTCGACAGCCCCTTCCTGGTTCTGTTTCCAAGATGAACGTGCCTCCCAGTACAGCGATTCGCTCCTGCATCCCTTGTAGTCCAAATCCTGTCCTAATGGAGCTACCCCGATCAAACCCACATCCATTATCTACAACACTCAGCCGCACGATTTCGGATGTTATCTCAATTTCTACTGTCACTGTTGTTGCTTGAGCATACTTATAAATATTAGTCAGCGCCTCCTGAACAATTCGGTATAGTGCATTTATGATCGCAGAGGACACTGCAATATTACCTATTCCTCCTGTCTCTCCTGTTATCTGCATTTGCGTTTGAATACCACTTGCCTGCCGAAAATCATCGACCACAGCGGCTATCGTCTCAGTCAAAGACTGCTCTGCTCGATTTTCTTGGCGCAATGCCTGCACCGATTTTCGCACTTCTTGCATAGCAGTCATACCTAACCGTCGAGCCTGCTGCAAAAAGGGTTGTGCCCGATCTGGCTCTTGTTGTTGGAGGATCACTGCCGTTTGTAGCTGCACATTCAACGCTGTCAGCACATATCCTAAAGAATCATGAATATCACGAGCAATCCGATTGCGCTCCTGGGCAGCTCCCAACTCTTCTGACTGGAGGGCATACTGCTGAAGCTGCTGATGCGCGATCGCTAGATCCCCCTGAGACTGACGTTCAGACAAGAGTGTATTGACCAGCATTAGCACCAAGAACAGCCCCAACCCAAACATCAGTGTTTCTGCAACCAGATGCATCCAAAACTGCTCTTCTAATCGGGGCATAAGCTTTGTCATATTCTGCACGTAGATGATCTGATTGTCCAAAAACAGCACGAGCAACATTCCGCAAATTGCCCAACGTCCGATCGTACTGAAGATGAAGCAACTACGAATAAACACAATCAAGTACAGCGTCGGCAAAATGTGGAGATATCCCAGCGTTGTTCCGTAGAAAATTAAACCAATTTCAGCTAATGTATAGAGGATTTTTACGGGCAAATTGCCCGTTGGCAGCACCCACCCCATCATGCAAAGCAATAGCAAAACGGAAATATGCTCAAGAGGCAACCGCCGCCCAGCGATCGCTTCCAATCCGGCTAGGGAACCGCAGCTTGTAAGCATGACCCATTCGGTATATACCAAAAAGCGAAATGGATTAGGCTGGAATTTGAGGAAAGACTGCATAAAACGAGCGCCACACAATAATTTTCTTCAAAAATCAACATCTCAACGAAAGTCGTGGTTAGGCTAGGACTTTCGTTGAGTCAAAATACAAGACCTTCTTCAGATGTTTTTAGTAAGGGTGAATACCTAAGATGTATTGTAACTATCAACTAAAGGGTTTTAAACCTGATTACTCCAAATTCGCCCATTTTTTACGGAGTTAGAAAAAATGGAAGGCAAAAAGTATACCAAAGGAAATATTCCCAAAAAGCACACATCAGTGCTTGCCGAGCAATCTTTTACCCCTGAGTAGCATTTCTTCTGACTCCGGAAAAAATGAGCGAACCGGAAGTGATTATTTATTATTCCAATAATATGTTTTGTTTATTTCCGCCCTGCCTTATTAGTCAAGAGTCATTTAGATGCGTTTTCTCTGAATGAAATAGTGATGAGTATATGTACTTTAAAAAAGTTGACATAGCTATAGCGAAGTTATCTCAGGACATGACTCATTGTGAAAGAACTTTGTTGAAAGTGATTTCGTGCCAAAATAGCCAAATGCAAAAATCCATGCAAACTACAACAACAATTAATAAAAAATTACATACTACTCCTATTGCCATTATTGGTATGTCTTCTCTATTTCCAAAAGCTAGAAAATTGCGAGAATACTGGGAAAATATTATTAATAAAGTTGATTGTATTACTGATGTTCCGCTCTCACGCTGGAATATCGATGATTATTATAACCCAGACCCCAAAGCACCTGAAAAAACATATTGTAAAAGAGGTGGATTTATACCAGATGTTGATTTTTATCCGATGGAATTTGGACTTCCACCTAACATTTTAGAAGTAACAGATATTTCTCAACTATTGAGTTTGGTAGTAGCAAAAGAGGCAATGAAAGATGCTGGCTACGATGAAAAACATGATTTTAATCGTGAAACAGTTGGGGTTGTTCTAGGAGTTGCACAGTCCAATCAGCTAGGTATGCCACTTGCGGCAAGGCTTCACTATCCTGTTTGGGAAAAAGTTTTAAAAAGCAGTGGTTTATCTGATGACGATACGCAGAAAATTATTGCGAAAATCAAGAGTGCATATGTAGAGTGGGACGAAAATGCTTTTCCTGGTATGTTGGCAAATGTAGTTGCAGGAAGAATTGCCAATCGCTTTAATTTTGGAGGTATGAACTGTGTTGTTGATGCAGCTTGTGCCAGTTCATTGAGCGCCTTAAAGCTGGCGATTAGTGAATTGGTAGAACATCGATCTGACATGATGTTGACTGGTGGGGTAGATACTAATAACTCAATCACTACCTATATTTGTTTTAGTAAAACACCTGCGATGTCTCCTAGTGGAAATATCCGCCCTTTCGATGCCCAATCTGATGGGATACTTGTAGGAGAAGGTATTGGGATGTTAGTACTCAAACGCCTTGAAGATGCAGAAAGGGATAATGATAAAATTTATGCAGTCATCAAAGGAATTGGTGCTTCTAGTGATGGACGATTCAAGAGTATTTATGCACCCCGAAAAGAAGGGCAGGTGAAAGCATTACAACGGGCATATGAAGATGCAGGCTTTGCTCGTGAAACTGTTGGTTTGATAGAAGCCCACGGTACAGCTACTCTAGCTGGTGATTCTACAGAATTCGCATCTTTGAAGGAATTTTTTGGAGAACACAATGGCTTCCCATATATTGCTCTTGGTAGTGTTAAATCTCAAATTGGACATACTAAAGCGGCAGCAGGCGCAGCAAGCCTAATAAAAGCTTCTCTGGCGCTACATCATAAGATATTACCACCCACAATCAACATTACTCAGCCAAACCCAAGACTCAATATAGAAGATTCACCATTCTATTTAAATACCGAAGCTAGACCTTGGATTCATGGTAATGAAACACCAAGACGAGCAGGTGTAAGTTCTTTTGGATTTGGTGGCAGTAATTATCATGTTGTTCTGGAAGAATACTTAGGCAAGCAGAATGAAGCTTATCGTTTGCAATCAACTCCAGATACAATGTTGCTATTTGCCGAAACCCCGGTAAAATTATTAAACAAATGTCAAGAACTTCTCAGTCAGCTTGAGTCCAATTTAGGCGACAGATACTATACGGAATTAGTAGAAAGTTGCAAATCAGTTGAAATTCCCCTTTCGGCAGCAAGAGTAGGATTTGTTGTAGCGTCTCGTATTGAGGCTAGCAGGTTTCTGCAAATAACAATTAATTGTTTAAAAGAAAAATCAAACCTCAATTTTTGGGATCATCCACAAGGAATTTACTATCATACTTGTGGGATGGATTTATCACGAAAAGTAGTAGCATTATTTTCTGGACAAGGTTCCCAATACTTAGAGATGGGTAAGGAATTGGTAATTAATTTCCCAGAATTACAACAGCTTTACGGGCGTATGGATGGCCTATTACGCCAAGATAATTTACAATCAGTATCGGAGATTGTTTTTCCATCACCAGTTTTTACCCAAACAGAAAAAGATGCCCAAGCTACTGCACTACAAAGAACAGAGTATGCTCAACCTGCGATCGCAGCTTTGAGTGCAGGAATGTATCAAATTTTGCAAAAAGCCGGGTTTCAAGCTGATTTTGCCGCCGGACATAGCTTTGGAGAATTAACGGCGTTGTGGGCTGCGGGAGTACTGAGTGAAGAAGATTATTGCTTTTTGGTAAAAGCTAGAGGGCAAGCAATGGCAACTTCTCAGAACTCTGGTGATGCTGGGAAAATGCTTGCCGTTAAAGAAGATATTTATAAAGTCAAAGAACTAATTGAGCAATTTCCGCAAATCAGAATTGCTAATTTTAACTCTCCCCATCAAGTTGTCCTGGCAGGAAATTCTGCTCAGATAACTAAAATACAGCAGATTTTACAAAATCAAGGTACAACTGCGGTACTATTACCTGTTGCAGCTGCTTTTCATACACCGTTGATTGAATTTGCTCGCAAAAGATTTGCTAACGCTTGTAAGCGTGTAACTTTTAGCAAACCAAAAATATCAGTTTATACAAATGTTACAGGTAAGGTTTATTCTAGTGAAACGGAACTAATTAATAAAACACTAGAAAATCATCTCTCCAACTCAGTATTGTTTAATCAAGAAATTGAAAATATCTACGCAGATGGAGGTTATTGCTTTGTTGAATTTGGTCCGAAACGAGTTTTAACTAACTTGGTAAAAGATATTTTAGGTCAACGTCCACACATAGCTGTAGCATTGAACCCTAACAACCAGAAAGATAGCGATCGCTCATTACGAGAAGCTGTTGTGCAATTGCGTGTTGCAGGACTGCAATTAAAGCATATTGACCCTTATCAAATACCTTCGGAACTTCCCACAATTCCACAAACTAAGAATTGGAAAGTACGTTTAAATAGTACTAACTATGTTTCAGAAAAAACTAAAAAAGCATTTTCAAATGCTTTACTTGATGGTCATGAGGTCAAATCACATCAGAATGGTTCTTTGCCTTCAAGAATAATGTCAAAAGAGCTTGAAAATCATCTAAATAATATGCAACATAAAGTACATAATGGTAAGCCTGTAACTAATATTTCTCCCATGAAAGAACTTTCAGTACCAGGTTTAAAGATATCTACCAAATCAGACCAAGCTGTGAATAATCAACGAGTATTAGAAAGTTTAGAATACTTTCTGAAGCAATTTCAGCAACATCAAAGCAATAACTTACAACTGCATGAGCAGTATCTTAACCATCAGCAGGATTACATCAAAACATTTTTCCAACTGATGCAACAACAGAATAATTTATTTACTCATAGTAAGCTGACAGATAATTATGGAGAACTTACGCCGGAAATAATAGACAGTTTAGAACGTGGTATGTTGCAGTTTCATAACTATCATAGTGAAACCCTACGCGTTCATGAGCAATACCTTCAACATCAGATAGAATACGGTAGGCACTTTTTTGACAGATTACAACAAGAGTATTCTAATTTAGTTGTTAATACTCAGAAGCAGCAATTAGTAGAATTTTCTCAGTTGCCTGCAAAAGCTACTGCATCAAATGGTAAACACATCGCTAATTTTGAATCGCCTACTACTGGAACTACAGTTGACGCAGATGAATTATGGGGAAATAAAAAGATTGAAAAATTGAATAATCAAGAAACATTTACTATTGCAGATGCAGTTGATACAAATGAGGTATGGCAAGATAAAAACATTGAAGAATTGAATAATCAAGAAACATTTACTCCTACCGTAAATATTGACATTGAGCAACTGGGTAATAAGTTACTTGCAATTACAAGCGATAAAACAGGTTATCCAGTAGAAATGTTGGAACTTGACATGGATTTGGAAGCAGATTTGGGAATCGATTCTATCAAGCGTGTGGAAATTTTAGCCGCGATGCAAACCTTATATCCTGATTTACCACAACCAAATTTAGAACGACTTGCAGAAAAACATACCATTGCTCAGATAGTAGAATATCTGCAAACATTAGCAAATCCTCCAGAATATATTGTACAAAATGCAGAATCGGCGATCGCTCAATCCAAACAATTACCTGAAATAGCTACTACAAGATTTGAATTAGAATCTAAAAACCAGGAACTAGGGGTAGAAATTGATTTTACGGAGTTGAGCGATAAGTTACTTGCAATTACAAGCGATAAAACAGGTTATCCAGTAGAAATGTTGGAACTTGACATGGATTTGGAAGCAGATTTGGGAATCGATTCTATCAAGCGTGTGGAAATTTTAGCCGCGATGCAAGCTTTATATCCTGATTTACCGCAACCAAATTTGGAACAACTTACAGAAAAACGCACCATCCGTGAAATAGTCGAATATATTCAACAGCTAGCTGCTGGTGAAAAAAAAAACTTATTCAACGAGTCTAATAACCAGCAACAGCTTTTAGAGCATAATGACCACAATATTGTTCGTAGTCCGGTAGAACTCAAATTTCTTCCTCGACCAGATTTTTTAGGATTTACACTACCGCAGGGATACATCAGTTTACTTACCGATGATGGTTCTCCTACGACTACAAAACTAGCTCAGTTACTTATTGATCGGGGTTTGAAGGTTGTTGTTTTAAGTTTTCCTCAATCACTCCTCCACCAACAGCCATTACCCCAAAGCATAAATCGTATTATGTTGGAAAATTTGAGCGAAGAACATTTACAGGAAAAGTTGGGTGAAATTACCACAAATTACGGAACAGTTGGCATTTTTATTCATCTCCATCCTACCCTTGCAGCAGGTGATAACTATCAAATTACCTATTTGAAAGCAGAAAAGGCAATTGTTAAACATATATTCTTGATAGCAAAACATCTGAGGAAATCTCTCACAGATGCCGCCAGCTACGGACGCAGTTGTTTTTGCACTGTAGTTCGTCTTGATGGAGCATTTGGACTTTCAAATCAAGGTAATTTCAATGTCATTGGTGGTAGCTTGTTTGGATTAAGCAAAAGCCTGAAATGGGAATGGCCAAATGTATTTTGTCGAGCAATTGACCTGAGTTCTAGTATTAATGCTGAACAATCAGCACATCACATCATTGCCGAACTGCATGATCCAAATCTTTATATTTCCGAAGTTGCTTATGGTTCACAAGGACGAACAACTCTAATTAGCACAGAGGATAGCAAATACCTACTGGGGTTTTAATTATTCAGGACTTACGCAAAAACGGCAACAAGCTCTTATTACTTTCGTTCATTTAGTGTCGAACTTAAGTGGAGCTTAACTTCTCTTTACATTTAATCTGCCGCTCAAAAAACCTATGCTTTACTACAGAAAACTTTCATCTAACGAGAGCATCTATGAAATTAGCAAATAGAATTAATTCGTCCTCAGTATTTCTTGTTAGTGGAGGAGCAAGAGGTGTGACAAGTGAATGTGTAATTAGATTAGCACAACAATATCAATGCAAGTTTATATTACTTGGTCGTTCACCCATTATCGAATTTGAACCAGATTATGTTCAAAACTATTTTGATGAATCTGGATTAAAAAAATCCATCATGGAGTACCAGCTTTCTCAAGCACAAAAGCCAACTCCAATTAGCGTACAAAAGATATTTAATCAAATTTCTGCTAGTCGAGAAATCAAAAATACGCTTTCTCGCGTTCAACAAGCAGGAGGTAGTGCAGAGTATTTTAATATTGATATCACAGATTATGTGAGTTTATATGCAAAAGTTACACATTTTAGTGCAATTACAGGAATTATACATGGTGCAGGAAATTTAGCAGATAAATTAATTGAAAAGAAAACAGAACAAGATTTTGAAATTGTCTATGCAGCAAAAGTTCAAGGTTTAGAAAATCTTCTTTCTTGCGTAAATATATCTCAACTTCAGCATCTTATTTTATTTTCATCTACATCGGGATTTTACGGTAATGTTGGTCAAACAGATTATGCTATGGCTAACGAAATCCTGAATAAATCGGCTCATTTAATTCAGCAAAAATATCCAAATTGTCATGTAGTTGCCATCAACTGGGGACCTTGGGAAAATGGCATGGTGACACCAGAACTGAAAAAAGCTTTCACTGAAAGAAATATTGGTATTATTCCGATAGAAATTGGAACGCAAATGTTAGTGAAAGAACTTAATTCTGGTAATCAAGTAACACCACAAGTCTTAATTGCTAGTCCAATAACTCCACCTGCAACAAAACTAAATTCGGAATTAAAAACGTATCATATTCATCGTCAGCTAATTTTAGAAGAAAACCCATTTTTACAAGATCACGTTATCGCTGGCAAGCCTGTATTACCTACAACTTGTGCAGTGTCGTGGATTATAAATACTTGTGAAAATCTTTATCCAGGGTATCGATTATTTAATTGTACAAATTTCAAAGTCCTGAAAGGAATTATTTTTGACGAAAATTTTGTCGAGGAATACATTTTAGAAATTCAAGAAAGAGTAAAAAATAATAACTCTCAAGAAATTGAAGTATTTGCAAAAATCTCTAGCGGAAAGTCTCACAAAATACGATATCATTTTAGTGGAGATTTTAAATTATTGCGTGAAATACCTCCTGCACCCTTTAATGGTTTTCCGGAAACGCAAGAAAATACAATTCCCTATTGGGAAGATAATAATTTTTATCAAAGCTGGGTAGGGATGCTTTTTCATGGTCCCTCTTTTCAAGGAATAAAGAATTTTATAACTTTTAGTCGAGAAAAATTTACTGCTAAGTGTTTTTGGCAAAAAATAGAAGCTAAACAACAAGGGCAGTTTCCTGTACAGTGGTTTAATCCCTATGCTCTTGATATCAGTACTCATCCTTTAGGAATCTGGTTGCAGCATTTTTATCAAGAATCTGTTCTACCTGCCTCATTGGAAAAGTACGAACAATTTGCAACTATACCATACAATGAAGAGTTTTATATATCTGGTGAAATTAAGTCTAAAACAGATTTTAATTTAGTGGCTGATTTCGTCATATTCAATTCCCAAGGAAAGGTGAGTGCACGTTTATTTGGAGTTACATTTATACGTTGGTTTATGACTTACGCGAATAAGTCACAATCAGAAGCATCTTGAATATCTGCTTCGTACTAATTTCTCAGCAATAATTTGTACAAACAAAAGGAGATACTTGTGGATAAAATTGCAATTGTTGGATTATCTTGTCTTTTTCCTGGTGCTAAAAGCAGTCAGGAGTTTTGGCAGAATTTAATTGCTGGTAAAGATTCTACATCTGAACTTATATTCTCAGAATTAGGCGTCGATCCAGAAGTATTTTACGATCAAATTAAAGGTAAGGTAGATAAATTTTATTCTCGTCAAGGAGGATTCATTCGTGACTTTAAATTTAATGCTTCTGAATATAATTTACCAGGAGAATTAATCAAAAGTCTTGATGATACTTACAAATGGTCTTTATATGCTACTAAACAAGCACTTGAACAAAGTGGTTATATAAAAAATCAATCTGTTCTTTCAAAATGTGGTGTAGTTTTAGGTAATCTCTCAACACCAACTAAATATTCGCAGAAATTGTTTGCACCATTGTATCAGCAAGTGATAGAAGCTGCAACTGCCGAGCTTTTACAGCAAGAAACTTTTAATTTACCCTCTGCGGGAATCAAAGAAAAAGCTTCTCTTTATAATGGGATGATTTCAAGCTTTCCTGCGGCTTTAGTTGCTCAAGCATTTTCTTTGTCTAATATTAATTTCTGTTTAGACGCTGCATGTTCTTCATCATTTTATGCAATTAAACTGGCATCACATTATTTGTGGACGCACAAAGCTGATTTAATGCTAGCAGGAGCTATTAGCTGCACAGATCCTTTAAGTTTACGAATGGGTTTTTCGATTATTCAAGCATATCCAGATAATGGTATTAGCCGTCCCTTCGATAAATCGTCACGAGGAATAATTACGTCTGATGGAGTGGGGATAGTAGTCTTAAAAAGATATAGCGATGCAATTCGTGATGGAGATAAAATACTTGCGACTATTTGCGGGAATGGATTATCGAATGATGGTCGAGGAAAACATTTATTAGTTCCAAACTCCAAAGGACAAATTTTAGCATTTGAGCGTGCTTACAAAGAAGCACAAATTAGTCCAAAAGATATTGATTATTTGGAGTGTCACGCAACAGGTACTTTAGTTGGAGATATTACTGAACTCAATTCGATAGAAAGCTTTTTTGGTAAACATCAAGCGATTCCACCGCTAGGTGCAGCAAAAGGTAATGTTGGTCACTTATTAACTGCTGCGGGGATGGTGAGTTTGACTAAAGTAATTGAGAGTATGTCTAATGGAGTAATTCCACCTTCAATTCATATCACTGAACCTGTAGGTGCCGAACAAGGTCTAGTGTCATCTCAAAGTATTGTGACAACTCCAACCGCTTGGCAAAGCAAATCATCAATAAAACGTGCTGCTATCAGTGCTTTTGGTTTTGGAGGTAGTAATTCTCACCTAATTTTAGAACAGGCAGAGAAATCAGAAGTCATTGATGCTCTGGGTAAAACACCAAAACCAATTCAACCAGCCAAGCTAGCAATAGTTGGTATGGATGCCATCTTTGGTAGTTGTGATGGACAAGATGCATTTGAACGCACTATTTACAATGGAACGCAGCATTTTATTTCTCTTCCAGCAAAAAGATGGCATGGAATGGAAGATCGAACGGAAATACTCACAGAACGCGGTATTGATGTTGAAATAGCAGTAGGAGCATATATAAAAGAATTTGAAATCGATACCATCGCTTGCAAAATTCCTCCGAATGAAGTTGAACAGTTAAATCCGCAGCATATGCTTATGCTTAAGGTAGCAAACCGAGCGATCGCGGATGCACATATTCAGGAAGGAAGTAATGTGGCAATAATTATTGCTGCGGATACTGAATTGACAGTGCATGGAGGGTATCAAAGATGGCACTTATCTTGGCAGATAAAAGAAGGTCTACGTAATGGGGAAATTACTTTGTCTGCTAAAAAAATTACCCAACTAGAAACGATTCTCAAAGATAGTCTAACAAAACCAGTTGAAAGCATTGCTTCTTTGAGCTACACCTCAAATCTCATGGCAACACGGATTTCTTCGTTATGGAATTTCAGTGGTGCTTCATTTACTCTCAGTGCAGGTGAAAATTCGGTATTTAAAGCCTTAGAAGTAGCACAAATGTTACTGTCTGCTGGAGAGGTTGATGCTGTAGTTGTTGGTGCTGTTGATTTAGCTGGTGGGTTAGAAAATGTCTGGTTACAAAATCAATTTGCAAAAATCAATAGAGGTACACATACTTTAAGTTACGACGAGTTCAGCAATGGTTGGAGTATTGGAGAAGGTGCTGGCGCAGTTGTTCTCAAGCGTCACGATATCGCTCAAAAAAATGGTGACAGCATTTACGCAGTGATTGATGCAATTGGTTTTGCACACCATAAATATGACTTAGATAAATTACAAACTGGTTTACCTAGTTTTGATGCTGAATGTGTGACAAAAGCTTGTCAAAATGCTTTCCGGGTTGCAGGTATTCAAGCTAGTGATATTGATTATCTTGAAGTATTTGGTAGCGGCACACAACAGCAAGATGAAGCGGAAATTGCAGGATTGCTTCAAGCTTACGGACATAGCGAAAACGGTTTAGACTGTGCGATCGGTAGCGTCAAAGCCAATATCGGTCATACATTCATTGCATCAGGTATTGCTAGCCTAATTAAAACAGCACTTTGTTTACATCATAAGTATATACCTCCTACACCTAATTGGTCAAAAGTAAAAGCACCGCAAATGTGGAAGGATAGTCGCTTTTATGTTGCAACTGAATCAACACCTTGGTTTATCGAAAAAGAAGAAGCAAACAGAGTCGCTGCGGTAAATAGTATTGGCATTGATGGGAGTTACGCCCACATTATTATGTCTGAAGAACCCAACCAAAAATCACACAGTAGCCATAACTTCCAGAAAACTCCTTTTTATCTTTTCCCAATCGCAAGCAATACCCACAGCGAATTACTCCAAGAATTGGCAAATTTACAACAAACTATCGATAATTCTTCCTCGCTTGAAGTAACTGCAACTCAAACTTTCAATATCTTCAAACAGCATCAAAATGTAAACTACACTCTAGTGATTTTAGGGCATAACAAAGATGAGTTAACAAAAGAAATGAAATTTGCTCACAAAGGTATAAATAATGCCTTTGCAACTAGTAAAGATTGGCAAACACCACTTGGTAGTTATTTTACTGCTAATCCATTAGGTAAGCGAGGAGAAGTTTCTTATGTATATCCCAGTTCTGGTACTTCTTTTTTAGGTGTCGGTAAAGATATTTTCCGTTTATTACCTGGAGTGTTCGATTACTTAAATACCAACAACCTTAACAGCCGTGTTGCTGCAAATGGAAAGTTACTTTACCCAAGAAGTTTAAATAAACTGTCTAAGAGTCACTTAGAAGCACTCGAAAATCAATATTTAGCGAACGGAGAAGTTACTTCTCAAATAGAAATTCAAATCGCTGGCGTTAATACTACTATTTTGCAGCATATTTTCCAAATCCAGCCAAAATTTGCTTTTGGAATCAGTCTGGGTGAAATGAATATGATAATTTCCCAAGGAGTTTGGAGTGACAGTGATTTGCATCAAGAAAGCTACGTTAAACAATTATCCTATCTATTTAAAAAGAGATTATCTGGTCAAAAGCAAGCTTTGCATGAGTATTGGGAATTATCAAAAAATATAAATTTAAAAGACAATGATTTTTGGAGTAGCTATATTCTGTTAACAAACCCATCCGCAGTTGAGCAATCTATTAAATCTGAAACCCGTGTATATATTACTATAATTAGTTCTCCAAACGAAGTGGGCATTGCTGGCGAGAAACAAGCTTGCCAACGAGTTATTAAACAATTAAATTGTAATGCTCAATATCTTCCCTTTGATTTAGTTATACATTGCCTCCCAATGCACTCAGAATATAAACAATTAGTAGAGTTGAATACTTTAGCTACTAAAAAGACTTCCAATATTGTTTTTTACTCTGCTGCTGACTATACACCACTGAACCTTGAAAGGAATCAACTTGCTCACAGTATCGCAAAAATGCTTTGTCATCAGGTTGATTTTCCTCGATTAGTTAATCGAGTTTATGAGGATGGGGCAAGAATTTTTATCGAAGTAGGTTCTAGCAATGTAAGTTCTCGATTAATTAATAAAATTCTCGAAAATAAAGAACACATTACCGTATCTTTAAACCAAAAAGGTATTGACGATCAGACTTCAATTATTAAAGCGCTTGCAAAACTTGTCAGTCATCAGGTTGCTTTAAATCTATCTCCACTCTATAAACAATCAGGAGAAACCTTGACTCGGAAAATGTCAATGTCTAAAACTCTTACTTTAGGTAAGCACAGAATATTTGATGTAATCTTAGATGAAGAGAATCGCAAAATTTTTCAAGATATAGTTTGTAGGCAAGAAAACTTATATTCAGAATTGGAACACGAAAAATATGTTTACAATTTGAAGGAAGTTCAAGGTTTTATTAATGCTTCAATGACTATAATATCAGGAAAAAAGAATATGAATAAAGCGCTTAGTGAAGATGCTTTATTAGATAGTATTGATGATGGCAATTCTCAAAGCTTTACGCAATCTCCTTACAAACATGTAGATGTAAGTAATTTACAAGTTTTTCAAGCTCATGCTGCTTTCTTGCAAGCACGGTATGATTCGAGCAAACAAATAAATAAAATTATTGAGCTGCAAATCTCTTGTGTTCATAATCTATTGAATCAGAATAATGAGTAATCTAACTTCACATTTTTAGTGAGAGCAATATTTGAATACTGGCATTCTGTAATTCTGAACCAATAAACTTCAAAATGGAGTAAAAATTGTGATAGTAGGGGATAAAACAATAAATAGGCACGATCAGATATTAAGATTCGATATATCGAATTACAATCATCAACTATTATGGGAAGGAAACTTAAATAGCATATACTATGACCAAGCAGAAATAAAAAGTAGATTGCTTAGTCTACATAAACCCTGCTATGTTGTTCAAGTAGGTGACAGGATTGGTATTACTAATGAAGGTTATTTATCTACAATTAATACACCAAAATCACAACAAACTAAACTACTAGTATTTGTCCCCCCAATCTCAACAAAACAATTAGGAAATCGAAGCTTTTTGTCCTGTTATGGCGTAAAATTTGCTTATGCTACAGGTGCGATGGCTGGTGGCATCGCTTCTGAAGAAATGGTCATTGCACTGGGTAAAGAAAAGATATTAAGTTCCTTTGGTGCAGGTGGTTTAAGTCCAAATCGTGTTGAAGCTGCAATTAACAATATTCAACAAGCTTTACCTAATTATCCTTATGCATTTAATTTAATCCATAGTCCTGCTGAACCGGAAATCGAGCGTGCGGTTGTGGACTTGTACCTAAAATATGGTGTAAGAATTGTAGAAGCTTCAGCATTTTTGGATTTGACTCCTAATATCGTTTATTATCGCGCTGCCGGACTCAGTTTAAATGCCGCAAATCAAATTGAAATCAAAAACAAAGTAATTGCCAAAATTTCTCGTCGCGAAGTTGCTAGCAAATTCATGCAACCAGCACCAACTAAAATTCTCAAAGAACTGATTGCACAAAGATTAATAACCGAATTGCAGGCAAACCTCGCTGCTAAAGTTCCTATTGCTGATGACATTACAACAGAAGCAGATTCTGGTGGGCATACAGATAATCGTCCCTTGGTTTGTCTTTTGCCTTCCATCATGGCATTGCGTGATGAAATACAACAGAAATACGCATATGAACAACCAATCAGAGTTGGAGCAGCAGGAGGAATCGCCACTCCACAATCAGCTTTAGCTGCATTTATGATGGGTGCTGCTTATATTGTGACTGGTTCAATCAATCAGTCATGTGTTGAAGCTGGAACCTCTCAATATACCAAACAATTGTTAGCACAAGCTGAAATGGCTGATGTAATGATGGCACCAGCCGCAGATATGTTTGAAATGGGAGTTAAACTGCAAGTTCTCAAACGAGGGACTATGTTTGGGCTACGAGGGCAGAAATTATATGAGTTGTACAGAAACTATAACTCCCTTGACGATATCCCGCTTTCGGAAAGAGAGAAATTAGAAAAACAAATTTTTCGTCAGAGTATAGATGAAGTATGGGAAAAAACCACTGCATTTTTATTGCAACGAAATCCAAAAAAGCTAGCTCAAGCAGCAACTAATTCAAAACTAAAAATGGCTTTAATTTTTCGTTGGTATTTAGGTTTGTCGTCTCGGTGGTCTAGTTCAGGAGAAAAAGGTCGAGAAGTCGATTATCAAATTTGGTGCGGCCCAGGGATGGGTAGTTTCAATGACTGGGTACGTGGTTCTTATTTGGCTGAACTAACTAATCGTCGAGTTGTTGATACGGCTCATCACATAATGATAGGGGCAACTTATTTACACCGAATCCAAACTTTAAAGATTCAAGGATTAGAAATCTCAGATTATTACAACCAGTATTTACCAATTGCCTAAATTAATAAACCTTACCCTAAACAAGGAGGAAAAATATGATGAACTTACAAGATAGCATCAAAAAAGAATTTATTACAGCACTCAGACACCCTCTTTCTTATAGTTCATTTCTAAATTTATTTAGAGTATTGACCATGTATGGTGGCATTGATAAAAAATATATAGTGAGAGCTTTATTTATCATTTTTATTAGTTTTACAGGGATTCCTTTTAGGATCATAGAGAAAATTAAATACGGGAGAAAAATTGAGCAAACTCAAATTCATCCTTCACCAATTTTTATCATTGGACATTGGAGGAGTGGCACTACTTACCTGCATAATTTAGTTGCTCAAGATCCAAATTTGGGATATGTTTCTAATCTTTTAGCATATGCACCAGAATCATTTTTTATATCTCAGCCATTTAAAAAAATTATCAAAAAAATTGTTCCGAGTAAGAGACCAATGGATAATGTAGATAATTCACTGACATCACCTGAAGAAGAAGAATGGGCAGTTGCTAATATTTGCCCATACTCTACATATCATGCAAGTTATTTCCCTAAGACATTTCAAAAAAAGTTTCATAATATCTCTGAGCTTGAATCAAATAAATATGAAGAATTTATTAATAAGTGGAAAAATGCTTATATAAATTTTTGAAAAAAGCTAGTTTTATTTCCAATAGTAAAAGGCTAGTTTTAAAAAATCCTGCTAATACGGCAAAAATAAAAATTTTATTAGAAATGTTTCCAAATGCTAAATTCATTCATATTTATAGAAATCCTTATACTGTATATCTATCAAGGAAAAATGCGTCTAAAAAATTTGGTTCAAATTTGAGATTACAGTATATCAGTGAGCTAGAAGTAGATGCAAATATTCTTGAATCTTATCAAAAGCAAATGATTTTTTTTCTGAGCCATAAAGCTTTAATTCCTGAAGAAAATTTTGTAGAGATTAAATATGAAGATTTTTTAGGGAATGAGTTGATATATATTCAAAAAATATACGAGCAATTTCAATTACCAGATTTTGAACAGTCAAAAGAATACTTCCATCAATATCTTATTGCTCATTCTGATTACCAAACTAATAAACATTTGTTTGATAATGAAACGATTACCAAAGTCTATGATGCTTGGAAATTTACTATTGACCAGTGGCAATATAATCCTCCTCAGTAAAAGGCGTTTTATTTTGGATTTTTGAGCCAAGCTTACGGGGAAAATTAGAGGCTTTTACTATCAAATAATCATCAGTTAAAATTTTGTGTTTATTTAACTTCTGGAGGTAATTATGAAATTACAACAAGATGGTGTAACAGTATGGTTCACTGGTCTAAGTGGTGCAGGTAAAACTACCATTAGTCGAAATGTCGAAAATGAACTACGCAGAATGGGATGTAGGGTTGAATTACTTGATGGTGATATTGTGCGTCAGTATTTAACTAAAGGTTTAGGTTTTAGCAAAGCAGATCGTAATGAAAATATTCGTCGTATCGGGTTTGTAGCTAGTTTACTAACTAAAAATAATGTAATTGTGTTAGTTTCTGCTATCTCTCCCTATCGCGATGTTCGTAATGAAATGCGAGATGATATTGGCAATTTTATCGAAGTTTACGTCAATTCTCCATTATCAGTTTGCGAACAGCGTGATGTCAAAGGACTATACAAAAAAGCTCGTGCAGGAGAAATGAAACACTTCACAGGTATTGATGACCCTTACGAAGAACCTTTGTGTGCAGAAGTTGAGTGTAAGACTGATTTAGAAACTATTTCTGAAAGTACATCTAAAGTTTTAAATAAATTGGAAGAGTTGAATTACATCAGATCAATGTATTTAATGCAAGCATCCCAATAAAATTGAGATTGCTCGTTTTCCATTGAAATATTGCCTATTGAGGAAGGTTGTATGAATCGTTATTATATTGGTTTAGCCAGTTCTTGCCACGACCCAGCGATCGCTATTATTGATTCTGATGGTCAAGTAGTATTTGCGGAAGCGCTAGAACGTTATTTACAAAATAAAAGAGCCTGGGGTGCTCAACCAGATAATTTATATCAAATTGTACAATTAATTGAAAGCTACTGCGATCCTAATGCTGAGTTTATAGTAGCTAGCACTTGGAATTCTACTAACTGGCAAGCTTATTTAAATTTGTTTTTTATTTTAAGACTAGGAGATACTAAAAGCATTTCAAAACCTTCTTCTTTTTATTATGCTAAGGAAACTTCTGAATGGTTAACTCTTCTGCATCTCGTTGGCTTGCTAAAGGCAGGTAGAAATCTCGCATATCAAATGCGTTATAAGTTTAACAATTACCATATTATTTTCAAACGATATCAACATCACCTAACTCATGCAGCAAATGCTTGCTGCACTAGTCCTTTTACCGATGCCGCTTGTATTGTTGTAGATGGTAATGGAGAAAAAGGATCTATATCTAGTTACAGTTACAAGAATGGCATGATTAAGACTGTGCAAGAGTCTATAGGTTCTGCTAGCTTGGGAACTTTTTATGGAATGGTAACACGTCTTTGCGGTTTTGATTACCAGAAGGGTGAAGAGTGGAAAGTAATGGGATTGGCACCATACGGTAAAGTTGACCCCGAATTATACGAACAAATGCGTTCTCTTCTTGAAGTAAAGGGCTGTTGCTTAAAAAAAACCTCTCGTCGCAGCCGTGCTAGTTTACTTTCTAGTATTCAAAATAGAGCATTACCACCTTCTACTTCTTATTGGGAGGCAGTAGATATCGCTTGTACAGGACAAAAAGTATTTGCTGATATCATGGATGAACTTCTTAATAATTTCTATAAACTGAATATTTCCGATAATCTAGTTATTAGTGGAGGATGTGCATTAAATTCGTCAGTAATTGGAATGATATTGGACAAAACTCCTTTTAAGGCAGTACACGTTCCTTCTGCCCCAGCTGACGATGGTAATGCTATTGGTGCTGCATTGCTCGCTTATCAGGAAGATCATCCACACAAATTAAGCAAAACAACTTGGCAATCACCTTATCTCGGCTCAACTATCAGTGAAAAATCATTAGATAATATGCTGCGGTTTAGTCGGATTCCCCACATTAGAAACTTACCGGGAACAATACATCTAGAAGCTGCACGTCTATTATCGGAAGGTAAGTTACTAGGATGGGTACAAGGACGCGCTGAGTTTGGACCGCGTGCGTTGGGTAATCGTTCTATCCTAGCAGACCCTCGTTCTCCAAATATGAAAAATATAATTAATGAGCGAGTCAAATTCCGCGAGGAATATAGACCATTTGCACCATCTATTCTGCATGAATTTGGTGATAAATACTTTGAGAATTATCAAGAATCACCCTATATGGAACGTACTCTTAGCTGGCGTCCAGAAGTTAAGGAACAAGTACCAGCTGTTGTCCACGCTAATGGTACTGGACGCTTACAGACAGTTAAGCAGGAATGGAACGAAAAATTCTACAATTTAATTTACGCCTTCTACGAAATCACAGGCGTACCAATCCTGTTAAATACCAGTTTAAATGTCATGGGTAAACCAATTATCCACAGCTTAGAGGACGCTTTGAGTGTTTTCTACACCGCTGGTCTTGACGCATTAATTATCGAAGACTACCTAATTGAAAAGTAGTTTAAATCGGCGATGTAAAATTTTGTATTGAAATTCAACGTTTTTGGCTTTCAGTTTTACAAACTTATAATTGGCAATGATCAAACCTTTAATACTGCCATCCTACTATTCAGATACCGAAATTTTTCAACGAGAACAAATGTTGATATTTCAGAATCTATGGAATTTTGCTGGATTTACAACAGACTTGCAGAGCCACAATGATTACATATGTGCAGAAATTGGTGGCAAGTCTATCATCGTTCAAAACTTTCATGGTGAGTTACAAGCATTTCTCAACGTTTGTTCTCATCGCTTTAGTCAAATTCACCAACTACCTCAAGGCAATGGTGTATTGAAGTGTCCTTATCATGGCTGGGTTTATAACTGTGATGGGATTCCTGTAGCTATTCCATCGGTAGAACGATTTGATATAAATAATGAAACAAGAGAATCTTTGAGACTGGAAAAATGGCTGGTTGAAGTATGCGGCAAACTAGTTTTTGTCAAAATAAATGATGATGGTCTTACCTTAAAAGAGTTTTTAGGGGGCGTTTATGACAAACTAGCTAAATTCTCGGAGGCATTTGGGCACAAAATTAATGAATTTAAAATTAAAATCAATGCTAACTGGAAAATAACTACAGAAAATACTTTGGAAGGTTATCATGTATTTTCTGTTCACAAGAACACCTTCAGCAAATATGGTTTCCCAGTAGATAAAAAATACATTTGTAATGAGATTCATTCTGCTTACAGTGACAAAGGTAATCCTAAATATATTGAAAAGTCCAAAGAAGCTATTCTTCTCAAAAAAGCTGAATCCATACTTGAAAGTAGACCATTAAAGGTAGGTAGCTTCTATCATCAGCTTGTTTTTCCAAATTTAACGATTGCTACAAATGATGGAATTGCATTTTACCTTCAAATTCATCAACCCATCAATCCAGTGGAAACAAAATTGACTAGTCATGTTTTTGTAAGTAAGTTGGATATTAAGTCAGATTTTGAGCAAGATATTATTGATACATTAACTCAGTCATTAACGAAGATATACGTAGAAGTTTGTGAAGAAGACAAAGCTATCTGTGAAATAGTTCAACTAGGCATCTCTTCACGAAATCAGGAAGGTGGCATTTTCAGTTTGGAAGAACAACGTGTTTACGAATTTCATAAAGCTTACTCTAAACTGATAAATTCTCCTATGTGATTTTTGAAAAAACATCCGTACAAATCGAAAGGGCTGATTACCTACTCCCTACGCAAATAAGTTCAAAGTCCTCCCCTTTGCCCAAGAACGAACACTACAAGACATGATTTATACCTTTCGCCCTCTAATTTATGGGACTTCCAAATAAAAAAATATCCAACTATTTATTGTGGGGTGGGCGTCTCGCCCGCCCAGTAACCAAGGGCGGGCAAGATGCCCACCCCACAAGATTGGATAATTTATTTCTTGGAAGTCCCTATTCCTTCCGCGGTTCGCGCAGCGTCTCCCTTGGGAGAAAACGGATAAAAACGAAGATTTTGCGTATAAACCTGGTTTATGCAGCGTAAGTTCTAAAAATCAATTGAGATATCTACTGGAGTTCCTCACAATGAAATTAATTAGTCTCCTTGTAAAAACTTCTTTGATAAAAGTTTTTTTTTCTACTTCATCTGGATTAATTACTGGAATTACAAATGTTGGATTAATTATTATTATTAATTTAATGTTAAAGGAAGGTCAACTACCTAAAAGTAATGTTGTTTGGTACTTTGTAGGTTTTTGTTTATTACTAGTAATTTGCTCTATAATGACTCAGGCATTAATTGCTAGATTAGGCCAACGAGTTACTTTGGATTTGCAAGAGCATCTTGTCCGTTGCATTATTGCATGTCCATTGAAGCAAATCGAAAATATTGGTATTCCTCGCCTACTAGTAACTTTAACTGAGGATATACAATCTATCTCCACTGCTTCTTTTGCAATTTCTAACCTTTCTACAAGTGTTGCTATACTCATAACTTGCTTTTTCTACCTTGCCTGGCTTTCCTTAAGTTTATTTTGTTGGATGTTTATTTTTATGTTAATTGGTATTCTTTACCAGCAGTTTCTCCTTAGAAAAGCCAGATACTTTCTTAAAGGTGCCCGTGAGCATCAAGATAGGCTATTCTATCATTTTAGAACTGCAACTGAAGGAATAAAAGAACTTAAACTTCACACTTTAAGACAGGAAGAATTTTTTAATCATGATCTGCGGATAACTACCAAAAATCTAAGTAACTATCGTGAAAGAGCAAGCGACTTCTTTTCAATTGCTGCTGGTTCAGGACTTTTATTATTTTTTGTTCCTATTGGGCTACTATTTTTTATCATAGCCCCATTATTCAATATTTCTTCTACGATTGTTTCTGGCTATATCCTAACAATAGTTTTTATGATTTCACAATTTAGAGTTTTATTAGTGAATTTACCTGTACTTAGCCAAGCTAATATCGCTTTAGAGAAATTAGAATCATTGGGGTTATTATTATCTGTTAACCAAACAAAAAAAATACCAAGTTTACTGCTCAATAATGAACCATGTTCCACTCCTCAAAAAGGATGGAAGTTAATGCAGCTAGAAGAGGTTACTCATACCTATCGAGGAGAAAGAGAAAATGGTAAATTTACGCTAGGACCACTAAATTTAAATTTTTATCCTGGAGAGTTAGTATTTGTGGTGGGAGGTAATGGAAGTGGCAAATCTACTTTAGTAAAGCTAATAACAGGATTATATATACCTGAACGCGGTATTGTCCGCTTCAATGGGCAAGATATAAACAATGAAAATAGAGAATGGTACTGTCAGCAATTCTCTGTCGTATTTTCAGATTTTTATTTGTTTGAACGCTTTCTAGGTTTAGATTATTTAACTGTACATAATAAAGCTCAAGAGTATTTATCTCAATTGCAACTTGAACACAAAGTTACAATTAAGGATGGGATACTTTCTACAACTGCACTGTCTCAAGGACAACGCAAACGCCTTGCCTTACTTACAGCTTATTTAGAAGATCGACCCATCTATATTTTTGATGAGTGGGCATCTGACCAAGACCCTGTTTTTAAAAATATTTTTTATACACATTTATTACCTGATTTAAAACGTCAAGGGAAAACAGTAATCGCTATTAGCCATGATGACCAGTATTTTCATCATGCTGACCGAATTATTAAGCTTGATTACGGTAAAGTTCTATTTGGCTAGACTGTGGGTCGGGTAGCAGGACTATATCACTATAATCCCGCCCCCTCAGAACCTGACTTGCGCCTTGCAACGCATCCGGCTCAAGCAAGTCATAAACTACAAATTGTTCCAGAATGTATTTGCTGATGGCAGTACAGAAGCTATGATTAATTGGGTATCAAGTTCTCTCAAAGAGCCTAATGCAATATGTAAAAACTGTATGTATTCTGGCTTTGAGCGCCTTCCATAGCCTTCCCTGACGGGACGCTACGCGAACAGCTATATTGGATGCTACAGATACAGAAGAACGGCGTATTTGACTAGTTAAACCATACAATTCTGACTGAGGAAATAAGCGGGTAAATTTATAACAATTAGGGGTGGATCTAGCGAAGACACTGTTGGCGAAATATTGCTTAACATTAAAAAGTGATAAAAACCAATCAATTTGGCAATTTGGAGAAATCGTGACTTCTTGCAGCAGTTTTGGCAGCAATCAGAAACTGTCAACCAGATGTTTTATTTCTTGAATAAATCGATTAAGTGCTTTCTGTGCTGCTTTGTAAGCTGAAGCTTGCCGTCCCAACTTCAATTCAAATAAAATGCGATCGCGTATCGCCTCAAAATCTACAACGTCATGCACAAAGTTAATGGCTGACCGTTCCTTAAGCTCTAAATTTTCTTTTTGAAGATTCTGTACTTGGGCAATGAGCCTCTCCATTTCCTGGTCGTACCGTGTAATACTCGGCAATGGTTCAAAAAAATCCTGTGAATCAGAAGTAGAAATATTTGAATTTTTCCGTGTAATACATGGGTTGACGTTACTTCTAACTATTTCCTCTAGATAGTCAGCCCTAGTTAATCCCAAGCATTCAGAGGCGATACCTAACGCCTTCCAGGTATCATCTGTTAGTCGTAAAGAACGCACCTCGCGGTAATCCGAGCTTTTAATCGCAAACTTCCCTTGAATATTGTGACTTGAATGAAAAAATGGGCTTTTAGCTCACTTTATGCTTCACAAAGCAGATATCCATTTTATGGGTTCTTGTCAGCTTTTGGTGATCAATAGTGGGTTGTTTTAGGCAGAGGGCAGAAAGAAGAAAGAAGAAAGAAGAAAATTACAGAAAGTCCTGCGCTGCAAGGTTTACAGAATCTCTACATCACAAGAAAAGTTTTCAAGTTGGAGAATGGCACTAAGAAAAGCCGAAATGCTTGTGAATTAAGCAGTTTGCAACTGCTTTCGTAATTCGTGCCGGGGTTTGGTCATTAAGGGATAAGCTTTCGGGCGGCGTTTACGGACTCGTGGTTCGTTTCTAGCGGGGCGATCAGGAACAGCCTTGTGAGCGATAACTTTAAGTAACGTGCAATAAATTTGAAGACGTTTTGTTGAATGAGCAGCTAATAATTCGGGAATAAAGTTATTTAAATGATGGCGAGTACCTTGCAGTGATAGGCGTAACGGAGGAGTAGTGTAACTAGTACCTGCTGACCACATCAAACCGCGAAGTAGATTGTAAGCTAGCAAATAAACGTAAATTTCTTTACGTACCATTGAGGGAGTTTTACAGCGCAAAATATCCATCCCCAGAGTAGTTTTAAGATGTCTTAAATCTAGTTCAACGTCCCAACGTTTACCATAAAGCCCAACAATATCTAGAGTAGAATAAGCTGTTGTATCTAAGAGAGTAGTAATTAAGCTAACTCGTTCAGTGCGAAAGCCAGGAACAATAATATAATAATATATCTCTCGTACAGTTATGGTTGAGGGTAAAGCATTAAATTCATCTTTACTCAATCCGTGTGGGCATTTTTTAGGTTTATGCCAAGTTACTAACTTGTCACTTGATCCAATTATTTTACCTTTTCGCATCGTGGTTTTTCGAGCTTGGTGTTTCCTAAAAAGTGCATCACAATTTCTATTTTTAATAGAAACCAAATCAGCATAAGCACAAAATGCTCTATCTCCTAAAAGGATATCCAATGGATTAAGAAACTGATATAAATTTCTGGCTAATTTAATATCATGCGTGTTCAGAACATCTATGCACAGTGCAATAGCGGCTCCAGTAGCTAAACTGAATATCACACCGATTTTCGCAATTGGGAATCCACATCCAGATGCTTGAGTAGAGGGTTGAGGGTAGCATGATTGGTTATCTGGAGTGTCTGGCATCGATACGGTAGACCCATCTATTACCAATACATTTCTTCCACACCGTAAATGTTCTATTTCTACCTTTTGTTCTAAGCTTTTCCCAACCTGACTAAAAACTGGAGTTTAGACTAAAAGCGATATGAGAGAACGCAAATCAAAAGGAATTAGAGGTTAAAAATATTATCTTGTCAGCCTTAAAGCATCCTGACCTTTAACAATTATTGTGTAGTATACCTGCTCAGAAAATAATACAATAATGATAATCATGAAAAGGGTGGGAGAGAAACGAGCGTCGCTCGTTTCTCTCCCACCCCCCTTATTCGATTATCATTATCATATAATAAGCAAGAAGAAAAGGGGTGTCTGATTGAATACAGGCCCCCTTTTGGCAGAAGCTGAGAAACGAACTACCATTACTCAGATGCCAAGATGAAACGTGCCAGATTAGAAGAATTCCGTCAAGCAGTCTACAAATATTTAGGCAGAGCACACGATGCAACTTTTGAGTTGACAGATGCCATATTGCTAACTAGAAATGTTTATTGCCTAGCAGAATTGTCCCTATCGCCAGTATTTAGAAGGAAGTGGCCAAGTATCTATGAGGCACTACAAGATAGTAGGCCACAGCGACAGAAATTGATGCAGCTATATATCAAACAAATCCCCGCAGAGGGACGACCATTGTTAGCAGGAGATCACACAAACTGGTCACGCCCAGATGCCGTCAGGTTGCAAGAGCGAACTTATGAGCATAGTGGCACATCCATAGCAGGAAATAAACCGATTACCATTGGTCAAGGATATAGCACAATTGCCTGGATACCTGAAAATGAGGGAAGTTGGGCATTACCATTAAGACATGAACGGATCACAAGTGCCGAAAGTCCTATTGGGAAAGCAATTTGGCAACTCAAACAGGTGTGTAAATATTTGCCTACCAGACCGATTTCAGTTTGGGATAGTGAATATGGTTGTGCGCCTTTTATCTTAAAAACTGCGAATATTCCAGCAGATATTCTCGTTCGGTTGCGTTCAAATCTGTGTTTATGGGGTGAACCAAAAGCTTATTCGGGAAAGGGGCGACCTAAAAAGCATGGTGATAAATTTAAACTGAATGAGCCCACAACATGGAATGAAGCAACATCTGTATTAGAAATAAATGACCCAAAATTAGGACGTGTGCGTGTGAGCTTGTGGAAAGATTTACACTTCCGTCAGGCTGCTACACGTCCAATGTTAATCATCAGAGTTGAACGTCTGGACGCGCAAGGTAACATGAGAGTGTCCAAACCTTTGTGGTTGGCTTGGGTAGGAGAAGAAATGCCACCCTTAGAAGAAGTTTGGTGTCTTTACTTGCGTCGCTTTACCATTGACCACTGGTATCGCTTTTTGAAGCAGCGTCTACATTGGACTGTACCAAACTTTGGTACTCCTAAGCAAAGTGAACGGTGGAGTGACCTCATGCCTCTGATGACTTGGGAATTGTGGTTAGCCCGCGATATCGTTACTGACAATCCTTTACCTTGGCAGAAGTCTCTAGATAAATTGACCCCTGGAAGAGTTGCTCAAGCTATAGGTGGAGTTTTTGCGGCCATTGGTACTCCCACCTCTGCACCCAAACCTCGCGGAAAGTCTCCCGGTTGGCAACAAGGAAAGAAGCGTCACCGTAAAAACCGATGTCCCATTGTTAAAAAAACAGTAGCACGACCACCTAAAGAACCATCTGTTGCTGTTTAATACCCAAGATTCTTCATACTTTTGCTAAGTCTCTGATTAACTCAGCCCTGCTGGGTCATTTTCCATTGCTTAGTCTAAACTCCAGTTAAACAGGTTGGGGTTTTTAATTGCTTTTTATATTTTGCACTGATGGAAGAATACTTTAACGAAAATCAGTCCAAAACCACAGTTAACAAGAAAAACTTCAGTTGTCAAAAGCCTGAATTTAATTCTGACTTCTGACAACTGAATTCAATTTCAGCTTATTCTAGAAATACCCTCTTCAACATACGAGTAAAACAAGGGCTAATGCTTGATTATTTGACGGCGGGTATTGTATTTTGGACGACTTTGTTTGGAGTACAAGAGTCGTTGTTGGAATTTCGCCTGGTTTATCTCGGTCGCTACTGGTTTGTTGCGATTAGCGCTAGCCTACTCTTGAGCTTTTTGCTCTCTGCCCCGATTATTATCACGCTAATCATTAAATTTGCGGTAGATCCATTCAGTTTCCCAGGTAATCTAATTCTCTCAGGAATTGCTGCTTTCATCTTTGGTGTGATTCTCAGTTTGGCGCAGTGGTTGATACTTCGTCAATCCGAAATGACACCAAGAGTTTTTGCTCTCATCAATACAGTTATTGGAATTCTCGTCTACTTCCTACTGGTGTGGCTCAATGAGGGTAGTTTGGAGTGGAGCGGTAATCCCTTTGGCGGCTGGAAAACTGTCATCGTCTTTTTAGCTGGTGGTGCGATTACCGGAGCAACCACAGGAAAGGCTTTGGATTTCTACTGTGAACGAGTGGAGCAGCGATTAATTCAGCTTGAAAGAGACAGGGTAGAAAGAGAAACCAGAGATAGAGAAAGAATAGAAAGAGCAAGGCAAGAAATAGAAAGGCAAGAAATAGAAAAGTTAGAAAGGGAAGCCCTAGAAAGAAAAAGGATCTCAAGAGAAATCGCTTTGGAGGAAGAGAGAAAGTGGTATGAAGAACATGGTGATGATAATTTCGATTATGAAGATGAAGATGATGAATAATAATATCTTGACTTCGCGTTATCAGTTATACAAAATACTACAATCTTAAAGCTTCTAATTGTTAGCTTCGACAACTATTAAATCAAAGTATATATTTAATATGGCTATCAAACACCCTGTTTTACTTGCACTGTTAACGCTCTCCATTATCTGTGTTGGTAAGAGTTCTGGCTCTGCACTAATGACAGATATTGCTCAACAAACAGACAACCAAAAATCCCCATCAATTATTTTCTTCCTGCCCAAAGAACGACCTCAGACTGGAGTCGGTTGGGAAATCACCACCATTTCTGGGGAGGCAGAACTAGTAGTCTACCAAGCCAACTTTGCTAAGTTAAATCCGGGTATAAACGCTGCATTTTTCGACGAGCATCTTTGGTTTGGAAACCCCAATAGACACTGGCTTTTTGTTGATTACGTTGTTTCTCCCAAGCAGCAATCTCAGAAGTTAATGTTTCTGCATTAGGAATACGCCGTTCTAAACATTGGCGAGATAAAACAGATAATTCAATTTCTACTTGATTTAACCAAGAAGCGTGTTTAGGAGTATAGTGAAACTCTAATTTTTGAATAATTCGACGTGCTTCTTCTGGTGGAAAAACTTCATATAACGCGCTGGGAGTATGAATATTTAGGTTATCAACTACTAAACGAATAATATCAGCATCTTGATAATCAATATCTACTAACTTTTTCATTTGAAGAGCAAAATCGGCTTTAGTTCGACGTTCTGTAACTTCGATATGCCGCCATCCAGCCAAGGGTTGAAAACATGCAAATAAATTGACTGTCCCGTTACGCTTATACTCGAAATCATAACGTTCAGGCTGCTCCGGCTCTGGTGGTAAAGGAAGTCTTACTTCTTCTACTAATTGGTAGGGACGTTCATCAAAGCAGACTACAGGGCGTTTAGGATCATAAGGCTCATTATATAAATCCAACACATCCTCCATTCTGAATACATACTCTGCGTTAACTTCGGGAATACACCACTGTTCTTTTAACCACGGTTTAATTTCGTTTTTTTTAGAGTTTGACGTATTGTTTCGTCGGAAATTGAATCTATTATCCCAAGGTTTACTAAGTGATCCGCTAATAATTGCATTGTCCAACGCACTCTCCCTTCTGGCGGCTTAGAACAAGCCGTTGCAATCAAAAATGCTTCTTGCTTTTCATCTAATTTTTTAGGTTTTGGTGGATGAACTTCATCCTTTAAAGCAAAATCTAACCCACCAATGACAAATTTTTCTCGTATTCGTTGCACTGTTGCAACATGCGCTCTAACTATGCTAGCGATCGCTTGATCCCTTTCTCTATCAGTTGCCATCAGAAGAATGTTTGCACGGGTTATAGTTCTTGCTTTGTGCTTACCTTTTTTAATTATTGCCTGTAGCTGAGAAACTTCATCTTCATTCAAGTCAACAATGTACTTTTTGCCCATACCACACCCCGTTTTTGGTTATTTTACCAATTAGAGGTTTTACTTAGCAAAGTTACCTTGGCAGACTACTAGCCTTGGCGAAGCATTTGGTGAACATCGGTGCAAAAGAATACGTCGCTTGGTGGTGTCCTCACTGTCATGAACAGACGTTACTCTTTGGTAAAGAAGCCTACCAGATTATCAACGACAGCATCAAGGTGGAGTGTGACAAAAAAGCTATCAATCCTCATCCCGATTTATGTAAAGCGGCAAAAGTCCCCGGTGTACCAACTTGGGTTATAAATGGACATCAGTATAGCGGCGTGCAAAACCTTAAGGATCTTGCGAAAGCTTCTGGCTACAAGGGGGACACAAATATTGATCATAAAGTGAGCGCTACAGCAACCCGAACTGGTAACTCTCTATTGATCGTCTTGAAGATTTTTTAGTAACTATTGACTCAATCAAAAAAACATGATATAAAATTGAACTTACTTTTTTGTGCAGTTCAATACTTTTTAATATTTTATCTATCTTAGGGGATAGAAGGAATTATCAATATTTATAACTTTAGCCATAATTAAAATTAAATAAATCTGAATAGTTGTGATTCATGATATTGATTAATAATGTCTGGCTTTATTTTGTTTTATGAAAATATATAATGTTGCAATTTTTGTTACTGATCTTATTTAGGTTAGCGACTACTAGCTAAATTTTTGTAGTGATTCTTAATTTAAAAATATTAACTGTCGATTAGACAAATCTTTTTTTTTTTACGAACCCTCTTATACTCTAGACTAAAAGTTGAGTGGGCTTGGCTTTTATATAACTTTGAGTTTATTAATTAATAGATTTAAAATAAGGACTCTTTGATAGTTATAATTTCAGACAGGAGTTTCATGCATGACTCACTTTGGTATCCTTTGCCCTGCAACAGATGGGCACTTAAACCCGATGATTGCTTTAGGACGTGAATTACAAAGACGTGGAAATTGTGTGACACTCTTGGCAGTCGCTGATGTTGAATCCAAAATATTAGCAGCAGGATTAGACTATTGTTATATTAAAAAATCTAGATCCCCTAAAGACGCAAACATGCATTCTTTAGCAGAGTTAGGTGAACTGAGCGGGTTTACAGCTTTTAAATATATTCTCAACCTGATGAAAGAGGAGGTGCATCTACTACTTAGTGAAGCACCACAAGCTCTTGAAAATGCTGGTGTAGAAGCATTGTTAGTAGACCAAACTACAATAGGAGGTGAGACTATTGCAGAATATCTACAAATTCCTTTTGTTACTGTTTGCAATGCTTTACCAGTTAATCAAGAAGACACAATTCCCCCTTTTTTCACACCCTGGAGTTATAACACAGCATGGTGGGCGTGTTTACGTAATAAAGCAGCTTACTTGTTAATGAAGCGTCTTACACAACCAATTACACAAGTTTTAGACGAATATCGCCGATCATGGGATCTACCCTCTACCGTGACACCCCTCAAAAGGATAGCTTTTCACGACTCGCTCAACTAAGCCAATTACCTGTTGAGTTTGAATTTCCAAGAAAGGATTTACCTAAATGCTTTCATTTCACTGGCCCCTATCAAGATATATCAGGGCGAGAACATATACCTTTTCCTTATGAAAAGTTAACAGAGCAGCCGTTAATTTATGCGTCACTTGGAACTTTGCAGAATCGCCAGCATTATATTTTTCGTTATATTGCAGAAGCTTGCGCTGATTTAGACGTTCAGCTAGTAATTTCCCTTGGTGGTTCCAATTGCTCTGAATTGCTACAAGAAATGCCTGGCTCTTTGCTAGTTGTTAACTACGCACCACAACTGGAATTGCTAAAAAAAGCAACCATTACAATTACTCATGCAGGTTTGAATACAGTTTTAGAATCTTTAAGCAACAGCGTTCCAATGCTGGCTATTCCAATTGCTAATGATCAGCTAGGAATAGCAGCACGTTTGGTATGGACAGGCGTTGGAGAAGTAGTACAACTATCTCAATTAAGTATTCCCCGGCTACGAAGTACCATTCAAAAATTAATGACAGAGGATGTGTACAAAAAAAATGCTTCTAAATTACAAATAGCCATTAATCGTGCTGGGGGAGTTATTCGGGCAGCCGATATTGTAGAGCAGGCCGTAAATATGAGAAAGCCTGTCCTCTCTGTAACCAAAGAATAAGCGATTCAATGGCATACCCAATCAAATATAGACGTTGCATATTGCAGTATGAATTGAACTTTTTGGCTGAAGACAAAGCTAAATATATTATTCCCACCTTTATCTCTATGCACGAAACAAAAACCATTCCATTGGTTAGCAACAGTTTAATGAAGATAAAAATGCAGAAAATAAAATTATATCTTTTTGTGAATATTACTTTACACTGTTTATTATCTACACAGGCTATTGCAGAAATTGTTCCTGATACTTCGTTGCCCTCCAACTCCCAAGTAATAAATCAGGATAATATTCATACTATTAATGGAGGTACAAGAACGGGTAATAATCTGTTTCACAGTTTTGAAAAATTTTCTGTTACAACTGGAGATACTGCTTATTTTAATAATGCAACTGACATTCAGCATATCTTTAGCCGGGTAACAGGTTCATCCATATCAAATATTGACGGTATACTTAAAGCTAATGGTACTGCTGACCTGTTTTTGATCAATCCTAGCGGGATTATTTTTGGCCCTAATGCTTCACTAAATCTTGGTGGTTCATTTCTTGCTAGTACGGCAAATAGTATTAATTTTGCTGATAAATTTTACTTCAATGCCACGAATGTTAAAACTACACCCTTACTAACTATTAGTGTTCCAGTTGGTTTGCAATTGGGAAGCAATCCAGGGGCAATTATTGTGCAAGGTACAGGTCATAGCTTAACTGTTTCTACCCCCTTATTTTCGCCCATTTTAGGATCTGCTACTAGCTCTAATAGTCTACGGGTGTCTGAAGGAAAAACCCTCGCTTTGATAGGAGGTAATGTTGACCTACTGGGAGGTATTTTGACGGCTCCTGGAGGATGGATTGAAATAGGCAGTGTCAGATCCAGTGAAGTTAACCTCAATCCCACTTTTAATGGCTGGATTTTGAATTACAAGGATGTACAAAATTTTCAGGATATTAGATTATCTCAACAAGCTTTAGTAGACGCTAGTGGTATCGGTAGCAGTTCAATTCATCTAATCGGCAAGCAAATTTCACTAGCCGATGGTTCGATAGCATTAATTCAAAACCAAGGAACTCAAGCAAGGGCAAGTATCAATGCAAATGCCCTTGACTCCATAAAATTAAGTGGCACTTCCTCTGATGGAAAGATTCCCAGTGGATTTTTAAGTGAAAATTTAGCAGCAAATACAGGTGATATTGAAGTGTCGGCAAAGAACTTAGTTATTCAAAATGGAGCAGCTATATATGCTAAAACTTTCACAGAAGCAAACGGTAGTAATATAATTTTGAATACCTCAGAATCGACGCAAATAATCGGTTTTTCTTCTATTGATCCTACTAAGGTTAGTGGGATTGGTACTTATACTTTCTCTTCTGGTAATAGCGGAAATCTCAGAATTAACACAGGAAAATTAACACTTTTAAATGGAGGAACAGTAATATCTGGAACATTTGGAGCGGGGAAGGGAGGAAATTTAACTATTAATGCCAATGAGGGAGTTCAATTAAGTGGATTTAATCCTTTTGTTTCTCTGGCATCAAGCCAATTAGGTGTTGCAGCTTTTGGTACTGGAAATGCTGGTATTTTAACAGTTAATGCACCAAAGGTTCTTTTACAAAATGGCAGTAATATTAATTCTTACACTTTAGGAAAGGGAAATGCAGGGAATGTTGTAGTTAATGCTTACAATTCTATAGATATAACGCGAGAAACCTCTGATGGATTAGTTTATGACCAACCTTTTGGTATATCATCAACCGCAGCTTTTATTTCTACTGCACTACAACAATTACTAGGATTACCACCAGTTACTAATGGAAATGCTGGTGATGTGACAATCAATACTAACCGATTAACTCTAAGAGATGGCACTCTAGTTAATGTAAGTAATTTTGGAACTGGTAATGCCGGTAATTTAAAAATTAATGCTAACAATATTAACTTAGACAACTCAAATATTGGAGCAGCAACTGCGTCAGGACAGGGAGGGAATATTTTCTTGCAAGCAAATAGTTTATTAGTACGTCGTAATAGTACTATCAATGCTACATCAAGTGACCCAGGCTTAATCTCTGCCCTTGCTGCAAACTCTGGCTTTAGTGTAACAGGCTCCGCAAATGGCGGAAATATCATTATTGATACCAATCTTCTGATTGTCATAGAAAACAGTAAGATTACAGCCAATGCCTTTAAAGGAAGAGGCGGTAATATCAACATCAATGCTCTCGGATTCTTTTCTTCTCCCGATAGCAAAATTACAGCTAGTTCAGAATTCGGATTGAATGGTAATATTCATATCAACGCTTTGGATAATAATTCTGGCATCAATAAAACTGCACCAAAAGGGATTCCAACAACTCCTCAAATTATCCCAGCTTGCCAAAAACAAGTAGGCACAGGAACCAGTAGCTTTGCTGTTAGTAGTCGCAATCTACAATCTAAGCCTAACGACCTAATACATAACAATATTGAACAAAGTAACTTTTTTCCTATTTCAGGTCTTAATAATCTGTATAATCCAAAATTATTAAGAAGTAACCAGCCTACACAAATCATAGAAGCCAACGCTTTGATTCGGGATTCTCAAGGAAATTTTGTTTTGACGGCAGACCAAGCAAATTTAGCTTTGGATGATGCTTCACTGTCTGCAAGTTCTTGTTTTTCAATATTTCAGTGATAAAAAGATAGAAAAATGATTGTACCTCAATGTTACTTTAAATATCTCTTCTCAGGCATTTTAGCATTATCTATAATTTTAATTCAATCATCTTCACCTGCCCAAACTGTAAAAAAAGAAAAAGAATTTCTCAAAAATCAAGCGGCATCCCTGACTTCATCAGGTCACGAACAATTAGCTCTAGATCAGGCGAATGAAGCTTTAAAAACTTGGCAGGAATCTACGAAAATTTATCGGCAATTAAACGACCAAGATGGGATTACGGAAAGCCTGATTAATCAAAATCTTGCTTTCCAAGCATTAGGATTACATAAACAAGCTTGCAATACACTTTTAGAAGCTTTAAAGTTGAATACAATTCTAGATATTTGCGATCCGACTTTGCAGCAACCTGCTATTGGTCAAAAAGAGCAACTGACGGCAGTAATCGGTAAGCAGAAACCAACATCAGTTAACTTGCTTGGATTACAGAATCTAGGAGAAGTCTTGCGGATTTTAGGTCAGTTAAATGAATCGGAAACAGTTCTACAAGAAACATTAACGCTGGCAAAACTTGTATCCTCATCAAAGATTAGTGGTATTTATCTGTCTCTGGGTAATATTGAACAGACAATTTATCAGCAATTACAAGATAAATATTTTTGGATAGAGGAACCACTTTTTCGAGAGCAGATTGCTAACATTATTCCACAAAAAGCGCAAAAATCACTCTGGTATTATCAAACACTAGAAAACATCCCAAATATCTCAAAATCAGCTAAACTGCAAGCTCAGTTGAATCACTTAACTTTACTGATAAGTTGGGAACAATGGCTCAGTCATCAACAAAATCAAGCGAACCTTCATCAGAAAGTTAATCAACAGATCCGAGTATTGGTAAATCAAATAGATGAAAATTCTTCTGCCTTTTTGGAGTTATCACCTGAGCCATCTATTCATGCTCGGTTGAATTTTGCTAATAACCTCAACCAGATCCCAGATGAACAATTGAAATCAGTAGCGATTCGATATGCTAAATTAGCCTTGAAAATGGCTGAAACTATTAATAGTATCCGATGGTTATCCTATAGTTTTGGTACTTTGGGTAAATTATCAACTCAAACAGAACAAAAACAGGCATATTTTAAGAAGGCTTTAGGATTCGCTCAATCAATTCGGGCTTCGGATATCGCCTACCAATGGCAGCAGCAGTTAGGACTAATTTACCAAAAGCAGGGAAAAACTGAGTTAGCGATTCAGAACTATAATGCGGCGATCACAAACATGACTCAAGTTCGTGATAGTCTTTTGTCAAGTAACGGAGACTTACAGTTCTCGTTTCAGGAGGAAATGGAGCCGACCTATCGCAATTATATGCGATTACTCTTAGCATCTCCTAGTCCTGATTTAAAAAAAGTAATACAGATAAATGAAGGACTGCAAATAGCACGTTTAGAAAACTTTCTTCGATGTGGCAAGCTTGACCTTGTTGCTTTGAACCAGCTTCAAAATCTCAAGAACGTTCCATCTGTAATTAATATTATTGACTTAGAAGATACTATAGAGATAATTGTTCAGTCTCCAGATGGCTCACTTCACCATAATTCTGTTGACTCTAAGTTAGTTCGATTTCAGGTGAATCAGCTTTTAGAAGCATTACAAGGCGAAAAACTTATTAACATCAATGAGAATGCTATTACTCATTATTCTCAAAAAATTTATGAATATTTAATTACACCAATTAAAACATATATACCCTCATCAGGTACGCTAATATTCACTTTAGATAAATCTTTTCAAAGCTTACCAATGGCATTGTTATATGATGGAAAACATTATCTAATAGAGCATTATAGTATTGCAGAAACTCTAGGTTCTAGGGTAAGGCAACCTAGAATCTTGCATGAAAACCAGATGATAGCTTTGATAGCTGGACTATCAAAAATTAGCCCCAGTTATATAGATAAAAATGCACCTAAAAACATGGAAAATTTGCCCCCATCTAAACAAGAAGTAGAAAATGTTGAAAAACAAACTAAATCGTCAGTCGCCTTGTTAGACGATAAGTTTACCCTTAAAAGGTTCAAAGAAGAACTGACTCAAAATAATTTTCCTATTGTACATATTACTACCCACGGACAATTCAGTTCTGATCCACTCAAAACAGTACTGGTAGCCTATGACAAACTAATTAATATTAGAGACTTTGACAGCTTAATCAGAGATAAAACTGAAAATAGTCAAGATGCAATTGAATTACTTGTTCTCAGCGCCTGCGAAACTGCAAAAGGCAACAAGCAGTCAGCGATGGGCATTGCAGGGATAGCTGCCCAGGCAGGTGCGCGTAGTACTGTCGCTACTTTGTGGCGCGTGGATGCCAATTCTACCGCTTTGCTTATGCAAGAATTTTATAGAGGGTTGAATAATGGCTTACCTAAAGCAGAGGCACTACGTCAGGCACAATTGAGTTTACTGTCAAATCCCCAATATCAAAAATCTTACTACTGGGCCCCATTCCTCTTGGTGGGAAGTTGGTTGTAGAATTTCACCATCTTCAAACCTTCTTGCGCTTTTTGTAACTCTCTTGAATTATTACTACTTTTCGCTACCTCAAAAGCCTTGGTGTATTGGCGTTTAGCTTCGTTTGGCAACCAAGCCCTCAGATAGCGATCGCCCAGTACTCTGTAAAGAGTTGGATTTCGGCTAGGAGTTGCGGTCTCCGTCTGTGACTTCAGCATCTCAATTGTTTCATTTAAAAGATTTTCTGACGCATAGATTGTGTCTATATCAAGAACAGTTTCATCTGGTGGTAGTCCTAATTCTTTAATGCGTTTAATATTTTGTGCAATTTCTTCTTGTGAAGCTACAGACAATAGGTTAACAGGCGTTGAGTCATAGCTAAAAGCATTACCATCTTTGTAAGCAAAGACATATATTGTATATATGCTCCCCGGTTGAAATTCCTTTTCATCACTTGGGTAGGCAAGCCGAGTTTGATTTACAATTTTTTCCCATCCAAACTCGTAACTTTCTACTTTGACTTTGTAAGAAGTAGCACCCTTAACGGGAGTCCAAGTTATTTCCGGTCGAGGATTCAATGTTGAAGTGCTGTAAGGAGAACTAATTGTCGGCTCATCGCTCTCTTCTGTGCCTCCTTTAGGACGAAAGCATCCCACGACATTGTTAGGGTTGCAATTAGCATCAATGGTTTCAATCTTGGGGCATTTGTCTGAAACAATACCACTAGATAATTTTAAAATTTTCCCAGAACTGTAACAGAGAAAGTCAATAGTGCCACCGTTTAAAACTTCTATGCTTTCTTTTTCACAAATCAAGCTTTTAGTGCCAAAGCGTTTCTCGCCTCTGCCCATTATCCTGCCAATTGCCTCACAGCGAACTTGGCTTCTTTTAACTCTTATTAGTGGTACACTGGCAACCAATGGTATATCTTTTAGTATCCAAAAAGTCAAGCAGAAAAATGCCCAATATTTTGTACTTATTTCCACAAAAGTTTCTCTATTTTTAGTACTATTCTCTTTTATTAGCTTATCATTTTTTCAGTATCCGATCTAGTAATTCCTGTCTCCAAATAGGAATGTCTGAATCTGTAGACTTAGCAAGTAAACAGAATTCTATAGAAATTCTGGCATCATCGATTTTACCTAATATTTCTTGCGCTTTAGCTAATAGGCAATAAGCATCTATTCTTTGATTATCTAAACTCAGTGCTTTTTGTAAATATTTTTCAGCATCACTTATTTTATTTTGTTCTAAGCTTGCCCAGCCCAAATTTTTATATAATGCAGCTTGTATTAATGGATCGTTATTTTTTTTTAATCCTGACTGAGCTAAAGAAATTGCTAAATTGTAGTTACCCGTTTTAATCTTAAGTCTGGACAAGTTGTTAATAGCTATCATCGCTGAACTACTACTTTTAATAGCTATACTATATTCTTTTTCTGCTAATTTATAATCTCCTTGACCATCATAAAAACGTCCTAAATTATAATGCACTGTCCAATCATTTGGGTTGAATTGAAGCAACTTTTGATAAACATATTCTACACATTTATTATCTGATATTTGCTGACAGTTTATTCCTAAGAGATTGTAGGCATCTAAATTTTGATTATTATATTTTATAGAAAGCTCATAATTTTTTTTAGCCGCGCTAAGATTACCTATTAGCATGAGCCGAGAAGCTTTATTCAAATAATACTTAGATATATCCTGTTTAGTTGAATGATTAGTTTGGATTGCCCAAACAAAAAAACTTTCTGCGCTTTGATAATCATTCCTTGTTTCTGATTTCTCTCCTTGAACAACTAAATAATTAGCTACACTAGGTGCAGATAACTTGCCTATGACAAAAATTATTAATGCACCTGCTACAAATCTTCCAATCTTAAAAACTTTAGACTTGAGAAAATGATGGACTTTACTTTCCCAAGGAAGTTTTTGTATTCGTTCAGTTATTATTTCTGTAGTTTGTGGTCGAAACCCTGGAAAAGGATGTATCATTTCATCGATTAAATCTGCTACAGGCTTATCAATCTGCGGTGCTTTATCTCTCCAGATTAGCTTTCCTGTCCTATCTTCTGTTGGTAACTGCAACATTGCTACGCCAGTAACCAAATTGACGATAGTTCGTCCCAACGCATAGAAGTCAGATTGCGGTAACGCTCGACCATCCATTTGTTCAGGTGCAGAGAACCCAATCGAACAAACTGCTGTTACCTCATATCCACTTCCTCCTCCTCCTGTTATGCTATCTTTTCCGCTAGACCCCACTTTCGCTAAGTAAGTTCTAGTAATTTTCCTTACAGTACCAAAGTCAACAAGTGCCAGATTACCAGTTGGTTGATAAATAATATTTGTTGGTTTAATATCTCTATGGAAATATCCTATCTTGTGTACATGATCAAGAATGTCCAGCAATTGCAACATCCATTCTAGTGCTACATTTTGAGAAATTTTGCCATTCGTTTCTAACCACTGTTGTAAATTCTCTCCTTCCATCTTCTCCATTACTAAGCAATGCAATTCTAGGCGTGGTTCCTTTGGTAATGTAAAAGTAAAGTAATCACTACTAGCAGCTTGAGGAATTCCCGGATGAGATAAGTTGATTAATGCTTGTACTTCTCGTCGCACTAGCTCAACGTATTTAGGTTCATTCCACCTTAATACTTTCATAACTCTTGTTCGAGGTTTTGTTCCCCATTTTGGCTCAATATCTTCAACCTCGAAAACATCCGTATAGCTATCTATATCTTTTTCTAAAGGGCGTAATGGGTGTAGCAAGCGGATACGCTCATTTATTAGCAAAGGAGTTCCGCAGGCTAAACAGTTTCCAATATCATCAGGGTTATGGCGCTGATTACAAAGGTGATTTATGCAGTAAACCACTTTTACTCCTGAATATGATTACTTGCTTTTAAGCCATTAAGTTTGTTATTTGAACTATTAAAATTTTTATAGATTAAACTTAATGGATCGACTAAAATATACTTTCTAATAGCTGGTTCTAAACTATAAGAAACTTCATCTTTAGCAGATTTCTGATTTATTTCAATTAAACAACGCTGTTCTAAAACCTCTATAGCATCCATCATATTAGAAATTGAAATTTCACAATTATTTTTTCCCCTGATAATATTAATTACATCTGAAAACTTCAATGGAGGTAGTTCTTCTGATGTATGTTCTGCTAAACAAAGCATAATTTGTTTTTGAATATCATTTAAAAGTCCATTTTCTCCAAATTGTTGATTTAACATCTTCAAAATATTTTCGCTAATCAAAGTAGTCTTATAATCCAAAAATTTGCTTATATCCCCTCCAAAAAATTTATTTATCCGGTTGGCAACTAATTCTAAAAGTGATGGATTTGCACGGTAAATTTTAATCAGTTTTTTACATTCCTTTTCTCCTTTCAAATCTTTTTTACGTAATATTTGCATTGCTGCATTTTCTTCTAAACCTTGTATCTGCACGTATGCTGGTAGGAGAGTTGTAGCCGTGTAAGCAATTTGATCTAAAGGTAACTGACTCGTCACTATTATGCAGCTTTGATGCTGCTCTTCTATAAGACGACGAAATAAATTTCCACACTCTATTTTTTTCTCAAATACCTCTATTTGTGCTAAACTTTCCAGCCCATCTAATATTAGTAAACAGCGATATATTTTTAATTGATCTAATATCAAACCAAGTTTAAATTCCCTAGATTTATTTTCTATTTTTAAATTTAGTACTTTAATTATTTCATCTAAAACATCCTCAAGTGAAGAACCATAATTGATACTTTTCCAGATGACACAATCGTATGAATTTGGTTCCTCTAAAAGTAATTCTTCAACTATTTTGGTAGCAACAAAAGTTTTTCCAGTACCCGCAGATCCAAACAAATATACACAATGATGCTTAAAAAGCTTAATTTGGTTTTTTAAATAATTAATTTCTTTTTCTCGCCCATAAAACAAATTTATTTTAGGCAACTCTCCATAAATTTTAGTCTTACCTATTAAACTATCGTTTTTATTAAGATAATCTTTTTTTACTATTTCAAGCAAAACATTTTTCACAGTTGCTTTTTTTATTTGTACTCCATCACCAATAACTTCAGAAAGCATTGTCCATAAGTTTGGGCCTACTGCTGTCCGCAAATAATGCATATTATACCCTGAATTAGCTGCTATCTCTTGATAATCTTGACCATTCCAAGCCCCTTTTATAATAGCGATTTCAGCTTTTGACAAATGCTTACCAGTAGACTCAAACACTTGTCCATCTAGACCTTCAATTATTTTCTCTATGTCTAAATTTTTATATGAATCCATATCGAACAGTAAATTTACTTTAATTTATCAATACCTTTACCAAAAATAAGAGCCTACAAAAATTGGCAAAATTCTAGATGCATAAGTGTTTAGCTTAAAAGGTAGTTGGACTGTCAAAACCTTGATATTAAAAGCAACACGTAAAAAAACCTTGTGGGAAACTTTAAAGGAATTTTTAGGGCTGATTGTTTTTGCTAAACCTCAGATAACGGGGAGTTATATAATGAAACATCATTAACTCACCCTCGTAAATTGGCACAAGTATTTATCTATACTGTAATCTATTCACGTTAAATCTAACCTATACTTTTTTTAAAATAACCTATACTCCTTCACAAAAATTCATAAAATTATTTCTTCCTAGTTTCCTTTCTAAGGTGTATGATTTAATGGCTACATGCAAAAAGTAGTATTACGCTATCTCAAGTTACAGTTACATCTAGTTCATATTCGTGAAAAATAACCAAGGCTAGCAGCCAGGAACCACCCTCAGTGAGTATCTATAATCGCTAGTTGACTCCGTTAATAAACGAAAGATGAGCTTATATCAAAAGAGTCGGCACTTATGATGCTTACTCTGAAGCTTGGCATAGATGATAGTTAAAGTAGTTTGAGCCAAAGCTACTATTAAACCTAGTAATTACATACAGAGATGAGGAGGCTTAAATTAAAAATTAGGATAACACTAGATCCAAGATGGGTAGAATTTCTGCAATATCAAGCTAATTGAAGGTAGGTATGGAGGTAAAGAATTTATGACAATACCCACATTTAACGGACAAAGCGCCACTAAGGAGTAGCGCTTTGTCCGTGGTTTAAATTGCATATAACCTCAGAGCGGGGTTGATCTCGAAGGAACAAAATAAGTAGACGTTGAAGTTTGGCGACAGAGACGACTACTAAATTTGTCCGAGAGTTTTTACCACGCTGCGATATCTATTATAGGATATACTGCTTAGAAAGTCTATTTCTTGCAGTATGTTTTGGCTGTCGAAATTCCTTAAATTAGTTAAATGTAAAGTTTAATGAAGATAAAACCCGGATTTTGGAGCAAAGAATATTAGCAGCGTGAATAACCCCCTCTGAAGCTTGAAAATCAAGTAATCAGGGGAATAACCGTGTTAAATAACAAAACTCCCAATAGCTCAGTAGTTGAGCGCGTGGGATCATGTATTGCAGTGTTCGCACCTCAACTTTATGCTGTGGTGTCAGGTAGTTTTAAGAATATCCTTGCAAAAGCTAAAGTTCCACAGCTTTCAAATTGGCTGTGTTTAGATGATAGCGACAGAAACATTACTCGAGTAACTGTTGCAGGTGATTGCGACACAGGATTTTACTGGCAATTCTTGCTCGTAAACGTAGTTCTCTCCAAGGAATTCCAAGGGGAGAACCGATGAATGCAGCGACAACTGAATACCCCAATCATCTCACCGCCGCCGAGTATCACGAGTTGACGGTGGGCAGCGCCATTCATCCTGCATTGATTGAGCGCAACTTCTTCCACATCGAGGGAGAAACAATTTATGACTACCTGTTTATCTCCAACAAAATCCCTCGAAAAAATGCAGGTCGAGCCACGGATACATACATCAAAATGTATCAGCATCTATTGCTGGGGGGAACCTGGATTCAATCACTTGACCCCTTTAAAAACTGGCAACCAATGGAGTGGGGAAGGATCAAGCCCAACTTTCCTCGCATTGATTGGCAAAAAGGTAAACCCGTCAAATACGAGTCACCCCCCAAAACTCCCAACCGTGTTACCTACTTCGATGTCGCTAACCCCATCTGGGACAAAGTTGCAAAGCGTTATTTAATTAAGCGCTATCATTCACTTTTGGCGCTACGCTTGCTGGATCAACTCAATCCACTAATATTTTGGGAGTGGATAAAGCAACACCCAGAGATTCCGATTATCTTATGCGAAGGGGAGAAGAAAGCCGCTTGCTTGCTGAGTCTGGGGTTTGTAGCGATCGCACTTCCGGGAATTTGGAACGGGCGGGTCGGAAGACGGGATTTTGATGAACGATTGCATCCTGACTTAGTACCGATGGCTCAGGCGGGACGCAAGTTCATTATTTTATTCGACTACGAAACTTCTTCTAAAACCAGGTGGTCGGTGTTTCAAGCCACTGTTCGCACTGCAAAAGCAATCGAATCGGCAGGTTGCTTTTGTGAAGTTGCATTACTGCCGGGGCCAGAAAAAGGCGTTGATGATTTTGTAGTTAGTCGCAGTGAAGATGCCAATGCACTACTAACTGCAATTATAGACGATGCCAAATCACTTGCCGATTACCAGCGCTCGTATCGGGCGAAAAAATGGGGACTAAGTAAATATAAACCAGATGTCACAGTCAATATTAAATATTTGACCCAAGCACTCTGCATTCCGGATCTGGAGGAAAAATGTTCATCTGTCCCGCCACTTTATGATATCGCAGAAGAAAAATTGTTTACCCCAAGTGTTAGCTCTACAAGCTGTAAAGAGGGAGAAGGAAAACAAGAGTTAATAATTTCTGACTGCCCTGACCACAAACCCAGTACCCAAAATCCCAAAAAGTCTTTCCGTTTTCCTGAAATTGGACTGGTTGTACTGTGGAGCGACATGGGTACAGGGAAAACTGAACTTATGCGCTGGTGGCGTGACCAAAACCCCGACGCGCGGTTCCTCAACAATGGACATCGGGTTAACTTGTTGAAAAATCTTGCCGAACGCTTGCAGACGGCGATGTATTCAGACTTGGGTTACACAGGTTTAGCCCAGGCCCCAGCCCTTAGTATTACTATTGACAGCCTGCATAAGCTGAATACTCAGTCTCTCACCTACGGCTGCATATTTATAGATGAAGCCTGCCAATACCTCACCCACTTACTACACAGTAATACTTGCAAACAGCACCGTGCAGCAATACTTGAAGTACTGGAATATATAGTATATAACGCGCCACTGGTCGTCATCGCTGATGCACACATGGATGACCTGACTGTGAATTTCTTTCTTGCAATGCGACCAAAAGGTGAAGTACCTTACATCATTAAAAACGAGTGGCGAAACGGTTCACGCACAATTTACTGGTACGAGGGAGATAATGAGAGCGCCATAGTCGCCCAAATCTCGGCAGCGCTGATGCTTGGTGAGAAAGTCATGGTTGCAAGTGACAGTAAGCGTTTTATCAAAAAACTCGACAAATCCTTTACTATCAAGTACGAAGAATCTAGTAGTTCGCCAAGTGAACTTGGCGGGGTGCATGTTAAAGGGGAAGGGGAAAAGGAAGAATTAACAGATTCCTCCTCCGCCCTTTCCCCCTTACCCCTTACCCCTTGCCCAGCCCGTAGGACTTCATACCGCATTTGGTCGGTTCACTCTGACAATTCTGGCAGTGATGAGAATGTCGCTTTCATCAAAGATATCACCAACGCTGTCAAAAACTTTGATGCCTTGTTCGCCTCTCCCAGTCTCGGTACTGGTGTCGATATTTCTGAGTATCATTTTGATTTAGTGTTCGGTGTGTTTCACGGCGTTTCCCAAACTGCTACTGAATGCGCCCAACAGCTTTACCGTTATCGTCCAAAAGTCCCGTTTCATATTTGGGTGGCCCCGCGTCCTCCCTTTGGTTACAAGGATACAAACGCATCCAAGATTAAAGAGCGCTTGCTCCAAACCAATGAAATGACCGCTTTTCTGTTGCGGATTGACCGTCAAACAGGCAAGCGGGGCGCAGAGAAAGATTGGGCGCTTGAGGCTTACTGCCAAATTATGGCTAACCGCCACTATTCTCTCAATAATCTGCGTGATGATTTGCGATCGCTGCTCACCGAAATGGGCAATACATTTATATATGTGGGCAGTGATTCAGATCCTCAATCTCTTGAAAGTCTTAAAGCAGCAGCACAAGCTTTGGATAGTGCCCACAATTCGGCTGTTGCCAGGGCTAAGAATATTACTTTGAGCGAGTACCGTGCCCGTCAGAGCAAAGATTACCTTGACCCTAATGAAATTTTTGAATGTGAAAAGTTCCGCATTTCTGATTCTTACGGCATCGAAGTAACCGAATCACTCGTAGAAATGGATAAAGGTGGTCGCTTAATTAGGGCAATTGCTGGACTTGAAGCCATTTTAGCCCCACCCGAAGAATCGTTTACTGACCCCAAAACTGGGCAAAGTTATCCTACGCCACCAACAATTGTCACCCAAAAAGACCGCACCGAACGCGACAATCTACCTTTGTGCATCGACTGGGGTAATTACTCCGCACGGTGGCTTGCTAGATTTAACCTGGGACTGCATCAAATTCTCACTTCTTTAATGAAGGGTGATGAAGTTACTGCCGACGATTCCACCTTACTCAAGATGACGGCGATCGCCAAAAATTGTGCTGCTCACGTCAAAGCAATTCTTGGGTTTACTATTCCCAGTGACTGTAAACCTATTTGGTTGCTGGGCACTTTAGTTGAGCAGCTGGGGTTAAAGTTAACTTTCCGTAAGCAAGGTAAACGGGGTCAACAGGTGAAACTTTTCTCTTTATCTAAAGAGGAATTGGAATTTGCAATGCATGTAATTGCTCATCGCGTGGAAAAGCGTAATCAAAAAGAAAATCGAACCTATTATGCTGCTCAAACCCCTGCTGCGTATAATGTAAACCCCAATCAGCAGCCCGTATCCACACCCCCCCTTGATGCTATAGGGAACTCCCATTGCCAGGGGGAGGATACTACCAATTCTGAACCGCCCCCAACTGCTCGCACTACCTTACTCCACTGCGTAGAAATACTTCGCTCTGGCATTTCTCGTGGAGTTGAGGCAATTAAAGGCATTCTCAAGCGATGGCAGAGTGATTTGCGCTGGGAAACGGTGCTGGAACTTGAAGCGATCGCAGCAAATGAACTGCGACTTGTGGAATCTCTTGTTCCTGAATTTTATGAATGGCTCTTGGAAGAAGTGTTGCCTATGGAGGGGGCTGGCTAGAGAAAAATCCCTTTGGCATTTGAAAGCTGTTTTTTGTTTCGTTCCCGGTAGCAATTGATGCCACTGGTTCCCATTTATGCTGCATTTTCACAAGTCATGCAAAATGTTAAAGATCCATCAAGTTTAAAGCGCTACTGTCATTGGGTCTAGCCTTGAGATAGTGATCGGTGATGGCTAAATTGGCATGACCCAAAGTTTCTTTCACCAGCACTGGATTAGTCCCGCGCTCAATCGCGTGAGAACCGTGGGCATGACGTAACCAGTGAGCAGAAACCAGTTCGCTTAATCCAGCTTCTTGTGCAATTGCTTTGACAATCGGGTGCAAGTTTTGACGGTCGAGATGTCCCCCTTTTTGACTTCGGAACACTGCGTCTGTAGGTAAAGCTTGACCTTTGAACTCCATTAGTTCCGCCCACAGCTTCGGCTTAATGAGAATTGTGCGATTTTTGCTCCCCTTGGCTTTTCTCACGTACACCTGTCCACTGTCACTGCGGGGTGTCAAATCTCCCCAAGTCAAATTACAGATTTCACTTGCCCGTAACCCTGCCTGATACAAGAGTTTGATAATTAACAAATTACGTAGGGCTGTGTACTGTCGTTTGGGAGTTTTCGCCAATGTTAAATGCCTATTGGCTGCCCGTACCAACAATTTAATATCAGCTTCATCAAGATAGCGTTCGTTGATTACATCTGGTAATTCACCCAGTTTTAGTGCCATACCCACATTAAAAGGGAGATATCCAATTTTATGAGCGAAACTAATCAAGCTTTTGGCACAAGCTATGTATATCCGCTTTGTGCTTTCGGCATTGCCCCCAAAAGAACTAGCGTATTCTACCAAGTCTTCATAAGTCACTTTTTTGAGGGGCTTGTCCAGAAAATCCAGAAATCGCCTAGTGTATCGCTGGTAAGCCCGAATAGAAGACGACGCTTTTCCCTCCAACCACAGCGCAATCAACTTCGCCTCCGCCTGCGCTACTGGCAAGGAAGCAAGAGCCTTTCTATGCGCGACAATATGAACCAGAGAGAGCGTCATTTTTTTTACTCCCTTAAAAATCAGACACAACAGTAGTTTCGTCTGATGTTATAGTGTCTGATTTTTATTGTCGCTCTAAATGGTCATTTCAACTCACTGTTTCACAACTAAAAAATTCTCATTTTTTGCGTATAGTACACTCATAATACTTAGAATCATGATATAAGTAATACAATTATTGACTATCCATTGCGGATTGAAAGTTGGGCATTTCCTCCGAGTATTGCCGCTTATACACGGCTAACTTGTAGTAGAAGGAGGTGCTATTTTTGGGTGTGGGAGGAGAATTAAGAAAAAAATTTGCAGCGGCGATTGCTGAATTTAACTGGCGGGTTGACTATTTAAAGTTTTTTAGAAGGGAATAGGCAACAAAAGGTTTTGTCCGGGGATTTAGAACTATACCTAAACGCTCGTCCTAAATAAGGGGGCTTTAAATCCAAGGGTTTTCTCTGTTAGAAGGGAACAGGCAATTTTTCTTTGAGCTTCAATCCTACTGTTGCCTGTTCCCTATCTCTACCCCGAACGCGAGTGCGGTTTGCAGGAGAAGGGCTCGGTGAACTATAAGAAATGGAACCGAGCGATTATGCAGATGAGCAGTATGGGTATTTTCAGCAATTAGCGGAATTGCTGAGAATATTTAATACTTGGTGTTTGGCAAAGATGGTTGATGCTGGAATTGCTACGGGGTGATGTCTATATTTATTTGCAATCGCCTTGCTTGCCGTTGGCTGTCCATTAAAGAATTATTTGTCAATTTTAAGTAACTAATGTCTTGCTGTGTAAGAGGCTATAAAGCTTATTAATACGGAGATTTCGGTCTTTTAGCAACTCATATATTCTTTGAATGGTTTTAAACAATTAAATGCCTTTTCTCTTAAAACTGACTCCTCAAGAATTAAATGATTAAATGCCTTTTTTTGGGAAATCCGAATAAGGTATTGACTATTGCGATTATCTCGTGGCGCAGCGATCGCCTCCGGCGGGCGAGTACGCCATCGCTTAGGCTTAGTATCAGCCTAAGTAGATCGGCGTGAATAATTCAAGGTTTGTAGTGAGGACTTTAGTCCTCATTTGAGGGCTTCAGCCCTCACTACAAAGTAATCTCAATATTTTTTACATTACTTAATCTAGTTTGATTTATTCTTGCCCACTTACTTAACCCAAAATATAGTGTCAGAAAGTCGCTCGGGAAGCCAGATCGCGATTTTACTGGAAAAGCTTGAGTGGATAATGAGGGCCTTTGTTGTAAGTGAAAGGGACATTAATTTTAAAAAACTGGATTTACAGAGCTAGACCATCATTTAAATTGCACAGAGCTAAAAAATCGAGCGTTTGGACACTAATTATTTAAAACTGACAAATAATTCTTTAATGAATAGTTGCGCTCCGTGCAATCGCCGCAGCTTTCACCTGAAAGCACCAGTTGTTGTGGTTAGCCAATATCAATATTGATTGATAACAATGCAGAAACGGCCGTTGGGACTTTACCGAATGGCAAGTTAGTTTTTGATGTCTGAAATTACAATGTGTTTTCGACGTGTAAGTACCTACCCAAGTAACCCGCATTTCTCACAAGCTGCTTTGCGTACAAGTAATAAGTTAAGAATTTTACTCCTTACTCACTACTCATTACTCCTCCATTCGAGGTGTGGTGAGAAATCCGGGAGTAAGTGATCGGTTCATCTTCATGCAAGCCAATTTTCCCGATTTGGGTGGTAAGGCACTTACCCGCTCATAAAGATACGAAAGTATGATCGAGATCCACGCCACACAACAAGCAATTAAGAACACGGCTGGTATCTTTTTTTGTGGTTCCCCCTAAAAATACACCTTTAAAAGAAAAACCTAAAAATCGATGAAAAAAATAAACTAAAAATGACTTTATAGTTAAAAAGTAATGCAATATGTTAAAGAGCATACTCCTAACAGTTAACTACACAAATATTACAGGTGTAGGTTGGGGTCAAAGAAAACGGGCAAAGGAGCTTATTTTAAGAAACTTGTACAAAATTCTTTCCTGCGTCTGTTGTTTTCATGCCAAATCAAGCTTATCAGAATAGCCCACTATTTAATCGCTATCAAGCCATATAATTATAGAGTCATTTTTAGTTTATTTTTGAGAGTGGTGTAATTGGCACAGACATCGTTTGGCATGGTGGTCTACAAATTCCCGCTCCTTTTAACACCCTCGATCTGGTAATTCTTTAATGGACAGTTGGCGGTAGTATCTCTTCATAAAAACATTGCTTGAGGAATGCGCTGAGGCATTTGGCGATGATACTATCAAGGTAATCCATCATGATGAATTACACGATTTAATAAGCGTGGGCAGTCCCAGTTTACCTAGATGACACGTGAACATGAGCAATACAGGGCGTAAAAAAAAGCTGGCATCTTTTAACTGTGACCAAAGGAAGTGGGAGCAGTTTATCGCCTGTTGCAACTCGAAAGGCACAACAGCAACAGCCACGCTGCTCGAATTTATCGAACTCTACTTAGGCGATTCCCAAGATCAGGTTGATGCAATAGGTGGTAACAATTTAGACGAACGCTTAGATTCAAAGATGAAGGCAAGTGTAGAAAAGTACTTAATTATGAGTAATAAAAATTACAACAATCCAACGAGTGAAACGATAAGAGCTATTTGTGAAAGACTCGATAAGCTCGAGTCAGAGTTTTCAAATGAATCTAATAGCAACCAAGCCACAGTAATTGATAATCTCGCCAATTTAGAACAAAAAGTGGAGAAGATGTATGCCCGAATGACACAGTTGGCTGAGGCGATCATTAAAATTCAAGACTATCTCAACAACCAACAAAAGCGGGGACAGAAATCGTACTACAATAATTCGTCATTCAAAGCGCATACTCCTAGAATGCAACCGTTAACTGAAGAAGGTTTAGCTTCAAGACTTGGTGTAAGCGAAGAAAGTGTACGCAAGGAGCGAATTAAACTTCCCCCACCGCTTTTTGTAGCATGGTGTAAGGGCAAAGATAGAGCAGGGCTAGGGTGGGAATTTAACGAAAATACGGGACTATATCAGCCAGTAAGTTAGTATTTTGATTAATTTCAACTTGTCGCAGAGGATGTGCGCTCTGCTGTTGCTGTTGCTAATTTGAATTTTTTAAAATGTGATTATTTCACAACCTTCAAGCAATTCGTCATAAACAGTTAGTTGTTGTGTTTTTAAGTGGTTTGGCAATGAATCATCATCAAAGGTCAAAGTAACAATATGAGTATTTTTGAGACTAAGAGATGATTTGCTGATATCGGTTATTGCCGCACTCATACCGCTTCGAGTACCGATTAGATACTTCACCGATTGCCCGATCTTTAACTCTGCTGCCGGAATAGCCATAGATATTAAAATAATTCGTAATTCGTAATGGGCAACTATTGGAGATGCTAAAAGCGAACGCCCCACTACGCTAACGTAATTAAGTTTTGTAACGGGGATTTTAATTAGGCTTCAATTCGTGCGGACTGTATTGCTGGGGAATTAAACCCCTAAACTTTGTTAAATCAGTGAACAGTCAACAGTTATCAGTCCTGGCGGCGTATAGTGGGGAACTTAAACCCAATTATCAAAACTTTTAACTGTTTACTAATAACTGATAACTATTTAAGAGTAGTCTGGTTGAATGCGACCGTTGTTCCCATGTTGGGCATGGGTTTTATTATTGGAGCAGAACTGCGTCAATTGCTGAATCAATCAACTCAATTGCGGTAGTTTCATAGTGATAAGTATTAAAGCGAAACTTGCCGACAAGTTCGGGCTGTTTTGACGGACGATAACCATACTTGGATTCATACATTTGTAGTGCAAGACTACCAATAGTAGTCATCTGTCCAGGTGTTGCAGTTAGTTGGCGTTGTTGTAGCCTAGAAGCGACAGTAACAGTAGGGGAAGATGTAGTCGTAGAAGCAGTTTTTCTGGTGTTGCTCAAACTCTGCCAGATTTCACTAAGTTGCTCAACAGGTGAAATGAGGAGATTGGTTAGTCCAGTAAAACGCTGGGCGGGTTTATCAGTAGCGACAGCAGTTTTCAATGCTTCATGCTGTCCAACTGCGATGAATGTACCCATTGCGCGAGTCATAGTCGTGTAGAGCAGCTGACGGGTTAACATCCGGTAATTAGCCCTGACCAATGGGAAAATCACATAAGGAAATTGGCTACCTTGACTTTTGTGGCAAGTTATACAAAACGAGTGCATAATTTGCTCGAAGTCTCCAGGATAATAATTAACAATAGCACCGCTCTCCCAAGAGATCGTAACCAGAAATTTTTCCGGCTCCACAGCAATAACCTGACCGATCTCGCCATTCATTACGGGCGGGACAGTTTCATAACGGTTTTTCAGTTGGATTACGCGATCGCCGATTCGATAAATAACTGACCCAGAGACAACTTGTGGTTGATTTTCTTGTTTTGGATTAAAGATAGGGGCAAGAAGCTGATTGAGATTGTGAACTCCACAGTCTCCTTGTTTTTGGGGCGCTAAGATTATTAGTTGTTGATTTAAATCAACACCTGACTGGCCAATAGCTTTAACCAACTCAACGATGGCTTGGGAGGTCGCTTGGGGGGAATCTTTTTGAATCATTGCACAGTCACCGACATCCATCCAATCAGAAACTTGATTAAAATTGTGCAGTGTGGGGACTATGCCAGAATTGACATCATTAGCTGCATAGATAATCGGGCTTTCGTGCCGTTGGCGATAAATCGTCTGTAAGAAAGTTGTAGGCACCAGTTCAGAAACAATTAAATCTCGCAAGACCATTCCTGCGCCAATACTGGGCAATTGATCAAAGTCTCCTACCAGTACAATTCTGGTTTTTTTGGGCAAGGCTTTGAGCAGCGAATTGAACAGAAATATGTCAACCATTGAAAATTCATCAATGATTAGACAATCAAGATTTAGAGGATTATCCTCGTTATAAAGAAAAACCGCATTGTTTCCCTGCCATTGCAATAAACGGTGAATGGTAGTTGCTTCAATGCCTGTAGCATCTTTCATCCGGTTAGCGGCTTTCCCTGTTGGAGCGGCTGCAATCGCTTTATCAGTATGCATGAACCATTCAACCAAGGTTTTCAGTACATAAGTTTTCCCTCGACCTGGGCCACCAGTAATAATGCTAATTGGATGTTTGGCTGCCATCATCAAGGCGCTGATTTGTTCATCACTTAAACTTCCAAGTTGGCGATAGTCAGTAGTTTGGAATTGGGCTAACCAGTGTTCTAAATGTTCAGTGGGGTGAGTCGGTTGCTCAAGGAGAGCAAGAATTTTCAAAGTCACAGAAAGTTCAGCCCGATAAGCAGCTTTGAGATAAACACTATTACCAACATCACCCGAAACTAAAGTCCCCTTGGAGAGTAACTGTTGAATGATTGTATTTAAAAATTGAACATCGGGCGTATGCTGTGATGAAGAAAGCAGGTCAGTGGCAATACTTACTAATTGCTCAAACGGTAAAAAACAATTCCCTTCACGCAAGCCGGATTTTAAAACATGGATTAAAGCTGAGATATAACGAGTATCGCTGTATAGAGGGATACCAAGAGATATTGCTAGCTCATCAGCAGTCTTAAAACCGATGCCATCAATATCATCAATTAATCTGTAAGGGTTGTTCTGAAGTACATTTGCAGTTTTGTGTCCGTAATAGTCACAAATTTTCAAAGCTAACTTCAATGAAGTTCCCACAGCCAAAAGTTGGGTAATTACTCCCAAGTTCGGATTCTTTTTACTCTCTGACCAAGCTTTGGTAATACCATCAATCCGATATTGAGTTAGTCCGGGAACAGTGTAAAGCTTTTCGGGGTTGTTATCTAATATCGATAAAGTCTCACTTCCAAAGCAATTGACCAAAGTTTGAGCAGTTTTCTTGCCAATCCCACGAAATAGTCCACTTTCTAAATACGCCTCGATTTCCGGCAACATCAGAATCGGAAATTTTTCGACTTGAAGGAGCCTCGTCATGAGTCAAAGAGTAATTGAGAGATTCTGTTCTTCTATAAGGGTAGCTCTAAAGCTAACTCATCGTCTCAAATCGAAAATCCAATTGGCTTACGAACTCTAAAGAATCTCCTTGTGCGATGAAAGCTGTTCATGGGCTAGAGCCTAAAAGGGATGTAAAGAAATGTTTCTGTTAAGGTCATCAAATTTGGCTTCAATACAAGATTTAGTCATCTGCTAAGTTAATGGCAGTTAAGCATAATGGTTTTGGTAAGAATGGATAGTTAAGCATGGCGCTTTTGGCAAGAATAGATCGGGTATTGTGTGGGAATTTAACGAAAATACGGAATTATGTCATCCGGGAAGTTGGTTGGAAACATCCAAATGTTTTTTCAAAATGTTTTTTCAAAGTATAGGGGCAATCAGGAGTTTTGATTCCACTGGCGTAAGGTAATTTATAGGATGCCCAAAGCTGCCACCGTAAAACATCGACTCCAATAGTTGAACTACCGAATTGTACTCGACAGTCTTTATCTGGGTTTTGTATAACATTTTTGATGATGGTATTTATCGCTTCTATCTTGAGATTATTCGGTATGCCCATTAGTAGCTTTGTAAGCCACTGTTTGATTTGTGGTGACTGTAGCCAGTCTTTGATTTGGTCATCAGTGGGAGTTAGGCGATTGGCTAATAGCGTTGGATTTTTGTTATCTTTATTAACTTGACTTTTGGGTTGAAAGAGTTGCTGAAAATTAGTATCTGTGTTGGACATAAAGTTGGTTGGTTAAAAGAGAATATCTCTATTATAGATAAATTGGATAAATCCGATAATAGCTAATATATTTTATCAAGATGTTAAGATAAATAAATATAAGAAGATTATTTATCCTTTGATACAAAATTATAAAGATTTGACTAATTAATTATGTTATAAATATTAAATAAGTTCCTTATGCAAGTATCAAATAAATACTATGCACCCAATAGAGTTTAAGAAGAAGTGGAAGTTAACCTACCCCGAACTTTCACGCATTTTAGGATACGCAGATTTTACTGTTCGGAGTTGGGGTCTAGAAGGAAAAGCGAAACGAAATCCCCATTTTGTTGTCTACCAACTTTGCGCCCTGTTAGATGAAAAATGGATAAATCAAGGTAAAGTTCCAGGACAAAGACATCTGATTTCTGAAATGCTTACTGGGTAAATAACTTACCGAAAATAGCTCACCTTCTTGAAGAAGGCAGATACTTGAAAGGCGAAAGGCTATTGTGTTTTGTGAACAAGAACCACACTAGGCTAATACTCCGAACAGCGCCGTATAATTTTCTCTATTTTTGCAAATGTCAATTACCCGCCACAAAAAAGGCGGGTATTTTTATATGTAGTTAGAAGTTGCAAGAAGTTCTCAGAATCATGGGGATAGGGGGGTTAACCTGGCAAAATGAAGAACTAACAAGACCAGAAGTTGCGGCGATGTTAAAGCCAAAGGTTTCTGCAAGGCAACTGCAAGCATATTTGAACATAGCTCGGAAGTACTTGCCAGAATTCCAGAAATTTACCAACAAAAAAACAGGTGGTCTAAATGGCATGAGCAAGCTATACAAGCATCATATTGCTCCCCTTCAAGAAATTCGCTCACTAGCTAGAGAGCATACTTTAGCTGATATAGAGAATGAGTTTCTTCAAAGAGGAGCGAAAAAGTGATTTTTATATGAAGAAAGGAGCAATTTTCTTGGCATCTAATAATTCTGTGCGAAGAACACAATCTCAAGTTCTTGCTAAGGCGTTCGCGGCGATTGGGCGCAAGTATCAGCATCACATTTACGCGGCGGGTACAGCGACAATCATTGTCATGCAGTCAATGCCCTCTTATGGGTGGGGCTTGTTCGATTCGGCTCAGACAGCAATGACTTGTATGTTCGGTGGCGCTGGTGGTATTGGTGGCGGTGGTGCGGCAGCGGCAACTACCGCGATTAAAGCACTTCCGGCAGTGATCAATGCAACCATCACAGTGCTTTTGTTTGTATACTTTGTGGCTTCTGGGCTTAAGGTTGCCAACGGCATTGGTGAAGGACAGGAAGTAACGCAGATGGTTCAACAGCCCGTAGGCGTGTTTTTCATAATCCTGGTGCTTTGGATTGCTCAAAGTATCTTATTTAACGGCGTTACAGCCGCTTGTTAGTGATGAGCGAGTACAATAAATCGCCCATGAAACGGGTGAATCAGTCACTTGGTCAAAATGCAACAATCGGCATTTTTACTGGCTTTCAATTTGCAGTCGCGTTATTTATGTTTGGCGTGGGCTTCATCATAGCGATTATGTTTGGGGCGGGAATAGTTTGGGGACTGCTGGCTGGGGTTTGGTTGAGTGCCACGGTGATAGTTTTATCTGGGAAGCGTCCTTACTTGTTCTGGTCAAGAGTGTTCCCAAGCGTTCCAACTTTCACTCGTGGCTATATCAGATATACTTCGCCCCAAAACAAAAAAAGGGCGGGTTCCAAAGGGATGCCTAAGCTATGGTAAAAAGCAGTATTCGTAATCAAAAAATAGTACCCTTTGAAGACTTTTTAGACTTAGCAACTTTAGTAAAACTAAAAAAGGGGAACTATCAAATCGGAGCCTACTTGTTGAGTAAAAAACAAGTAAGCGACACTAACAACACGCTGCAATTAGTATTCGGATATGAATGCACTGGCTTTCACCCACTGTTTAATTCATCAGAGAGACTAGAGGCGATGGCCAAGGCTTTTGAGAACGGCTGTAAAGAGTTCTCCGAGGGTGAGAAATTCACCTTTCGTTGGTCTTCGTTTTGCGACGAAGAGAAAGTGATTGAAAGCTATCGGCAGAGACTAGATAGCCCTGTATCTCAAGAGATAGAATTTTTGGATTGGGGGCAGGTTGCCCGAATTCAGGAACTGACACGTAACCATCAGCGCAAGGATATCAAACTCAGTATTTACACGACTTTTACTGTCCGCCCAGGAGGGACGGAAGCAGGTGACGCGGTAGATAGAGCGATAGTTAAGCTGGCGAACTTTTTACAGCGCAAATTCACCCCAACAGGAGCGACCGAACTCACTCTTCAAAACTTAATTCAAGTTCTTGAAAAAGCGATAATAGTCTCTTTGCGCCATCAACAAATACTATCTGAGATGGGCTTGTTTCCCTCGCCAAAATCAGACAAGCAATTGTGGAGCGACCTAGTTGATAGAATGGGTGCGAAGGCTGTAAAAGTGCCCCATGCCTTGGTTTATGATACTGGTGAATTAAGGGAAGAGATTAACGAAGCCGCACCCAACCCATCGCGGTATAACGACCAATTACACGCTACATCCGTACTTCTGAATAACGGCATACCCTACGCGGATAGGCGCTGGGTATGTTTGCCCCATCAGAGTACTGACAAAAAGAAGTATATCGGCGTAATGACGCTTGCCCAAAAACCAGAGGTGTTTGCTTCAACCCATCAGCAAATACGTTTTTTATGGGACGTATTCTCACGCGAGGTTATTTATGATGTCGAGATAATAACAGAGATTAGCCCAGCCGATCAAAAAATGATTAGGTTGACTCAGCAATTGATTACGAGGCGGTCAATAAATGCCGAGGTTAGTGCTAGCAAAAAGACTATTGATGTAGGAGCGCAAATTAACACAGAGCGTTCTATTGATGCTCAAAAGCAGCTTTATACAGGTGATGTACCGGAAAATGTAGCGGTTACTGTTCTCGTTTACCGCAACTCTCCAGAAGAAATTGACGACGCTTGTCGGTTGATTTCCGGCTACATCAATCAACCTGCTGAGTTGATTAGAGAAATGCAGTATACATGGTCAATATGGCTTGACACTTTGCTGTTGAGACAGCGACCACAACTGACTTTTCCTTTCAACAGACGCGCCACTTTCTTTGCCAGTGAAGTAATTGGTTTAACGCCAGTCGTTCAAACAGCGCATGGCGATAAACAAGGCTTTGAATTAATTGCTGATGAGGGGCAATCCTCGGTTCACATTGACCTATCAAAGCCGAAAAACATGATGGTAATCGGCACTACCGGGAGTGGGAAATCGGTAATAATTGCCTCTATTATTTATCAATGCTTGGCGTTGGGAATGTCAGTACTAATGATTGACTTGCCAAATGATGATGGTTCAGGAACCTTTGGAGACTTCACGCCCTACTTTAATGGGTTTTACTTTGATATTTCTAAGGAATCAAACAATCTTGTACAACCGCTAGACCTATCAAAGATTCCTGAGTCACAGTGGGAGGAAAGGACAAAAGCCCATCGAAATGATATTAATTTAATCGTGCTTCAATTAGTTTTAGGAACGCAAAAGTTTGATGGCTTGCTATCACAAACTATAGAATCTGTAATCCCTTTGGGTACAAAAGCCTTTTATGAAGATGCCGAAATCCAAGAGCGATTTGAATTAGCGCGAAAAGCAGGGATAAACACCCCAGAGTGGGCAAATACCCCGACATTAGCAGATATGGAGAAATTCTTCTCGCTTGCATACATTTATTTAGGCTATCAGGACGACAATGTAGAAAAAGCGTTAAATTACATCCGCTTGCGGTTACAGTACTGGCAAGCTAGTAGTATCGGTAGCGCTATCTGCAAGCCTTCAACCTTCCAGGCAGATAGCCAGTTGATTACCTTTGCACTGACTAATCTGCAATCAGGCAAGGATGCAGAAGTGTTCGGGATGAGTGCATATATCGCCGCGTCCCGGCAGTCGCTATCCTCGCCCAACAGCGTGTTCTTTATGGATGAGGCTAGCGTCTTGCTGGGATTTTCTGCATTATCGCGGCTTGCGGGTCGTAAATGCGCTACGGCTCGAAAGCAAGGCTGTCGAGTGTTTCTGGCGGCGCAGGACGTTATCTCTATCGCCAAATCCTCAGCAGGAGAACAAATATTACAAAATATGCCATTGCGGTTGATTGGGCGTATTGTCCCAGGCGCGGCTAATAGTTTCTCTGAGTTGCTGGGCATCCCTAGAGAAATTATCGATAAAAACGAAAGCTTTGCCCCTAATATTCAGCAGCTATATACGTTGTGGTTGCTCGACTATAACAACAAGTATGTGCGCTGCCGCTATTATCCCTCCTATCCCCTGCTGGCGTTGGTTGCCAATAGCAGAGAAGAACAAGCCACGCGAGATAAGTTTAAGAAAATTCACAGAGACAAGTTCACATGGGTGGCAGAATTTTCTAAATATTATGTCGAGTGCATCAAACAGGGAAAACCATTATGAAGGTTCTATCATCAGTCATTCATACGAAGCTATTGCTGGCAATACTAGCAGGTGTCGTGTCAATAGGAGGCTTTCAAGTATGGCAATACAACCAAGCTCAATACGAAAAGCTTATTAGCGAAGCGAAGAATGGCTGTGGCGTGTACATAGAATTGGGCGAGGATGCCATCAAGCGCTCCCCCAGCCTGAGAGCATTGAAATATCAAAATAAGCGATTGAGTGGATTAGAGCAACCGGGGATTAACTCTGAATCTGCTGACCCAGGTGCTTATGTCATGCTTTTTCGATCCCCTGCTTCCACCCTTCCACCTAATGCTTTACCTTTCGATGATCCCTTCTTCACCAGTTTATTAAATAAGGAAGAATCACCTAAAACATTAATGGTTCAAGCTGTTTCCTTTGATTTAGTAAAAAAGCAAGCGAGTGTAAAATCTCTTTGTACCAAAAAACCTTTTGTAGTAGCCCTGGAGGACTTGTATCTTGAATACCAACCGATTGATCGTGATCTCAGGCGCAGCAATTTTGACATCCTTTTCTAGCCTCCCTGCCAACGCTCAAACTAATCAAAACCAATCTTTCTTAACTCAATTTCAACAAATTTATAGCAGCTTGCAGACTTACATTAGTAATTATCAGAAAGAATTTACTAAAAGTTTGGGCAAGTTAGAAGCTGAATTAACCCAGGCAATTGAATCTAGTGTTGGTGATTTGGGTATTCCTGATCCCCTAAAAGCTGGCAAGAATATCGAGAAAGTGATTCAGAAACAAGAAGGCGCGTTGCTGATATTAGACCCTCGCATTCAAGCCGGAAACGCTATTAAGGAATGGAACCAGCAATATACACGCGGTCAGTCAGAATCAGTACTAGGAGTTGAGGGTCAACGAGTGCAATCGCAAGAGGCAGCAATAACTAATGATGCCACTGCTCAATCAAGCGAAAATGCTGCCGCAGCCCAACAGGATGTTATTACCCAAGACATTCTTAAAAAGGTCGCTATTCAAAACTTGCAAAATGTTGTGATTGCCAAGTCTATCCACTCAGAGGCACAAAAGCAATCCCGTTCCTTGGCTGTTGCAAATATTAACCTTGCCGATATTTCAAACAGGCTTGATGAGCAAGCTGCGGCGAAGGATCAGGAATCTAACGCCGCTACTCGCCAGATAATCCAATCTGCTGCCGCTAACGATTCATTCTGGAAGAATCAATAATCGAGTCACAATAACGTTACGATAACTCAAATGATAACGTTCTTAGTTATTCTTTTTGCCCAAACGACAGGGCAAAAAGCTGGAGAAGATACGGGCACTACGAATTCAGGCGAAATAGTCGAAGGGGCTATCTCAGGCGCAGACCTAATCTATAAATCGTTTGAGAATGATTGGCTAGAATTAGCATCTGGAACAAGCCCAATTTATACGGCTGTCGTCGCTGTTTCTACCCTCGCGGCTGTTGTGATGATTGGCTTTGCATCATTTGGCTGGTACAGGAAGTATGCAGAAGAAGGGTTTGGTTATGATTTCATAGCCGAGATGGTTTTGCCATTAGTAGTAATTGTAATGCTTAGTAATAATGGGTTCCTCCTAGCAAACACAACAGTCGCATTAAAAAACGTATCGACCGGACTAAACAGGAGTATTTTAAATATTACGAGAAATGGGGTCAATTTGAGAGATGCTATACGGAATGTAAACGCTGACCAAAGCTTTGTCTTAGCCGCACAGATAGCCTTAGCTAAGTGCGAAAAGCTCAACAACGAAAAGAAGGAAGGTGAAGAATTGAGCGAGAAACAAGCTTGTATCAAACAGGCTGTGGAGAATACACGAAAAGACGCGCAGAAAGCTAGAGAAAAGACTGGCGCGGGTTCTGGAGGAGGAAGTTGGAACCCATTAGACCTTAGTGGCGAACTAATCAATAGCGCAATCCAAGGTTTTGTTTACGTAATTCTCAGTGGACTATCAGCAGCTTTTCAATACATTGTCCAACTGTCATTCTTAATGATTGCATTCGCTGCCCCAATCTTCCTAGTTCTATCTTTGCTGCCTTTTCAAAGCAAGCCTATTTATGCTTGGCTTGCTGGCTGGTTAGGGCTAACACTGGTTCTCATTTCGTACTCCATAACTGTAGGTATTATTGCCAGCGCGATAGTCTCTAAGCCTTCCAGCAATCCTTTGCTATTGCAACTTTTACAAGCCATCTTTTCGCCATTACTCGCGGTAGCCATAGGTACTGGTGGCGGAATGGCTGTATTTTCAGCTTTCACTAGTGGGGTTAAATTCTCGGTGGGGTTAAGGAGATGAAATTATTAGAGAGAAAAGAGTTAAACTTTACCCCAATTTTCTTAATAGTCAATGCGGTTTTATTAACGCTTTTATTATTCATAGAAGTTCTCAATTTTGCTCGGATAGCAACAATTTCTAAGACGAAAGCTTCGACTTTGGTAGAATTGTCTGACGGCGAATCTATCAGAGTTCTTCCTATAGGGAGCCTTGAGCGAACGCCCCAAGCTATTACGCATTTTGTCGGGCAGACAATGACCGGACTTTTAAGTTGGAATGCTCTACCAAAGCCAACCGATGATTATAAGATAGACCCCAGCAAACAATTAAAATTAGACACTGGGATATCGACATCAAAAGCCAAGATTACTACTAGCACATGGGCTTGGGGCTTTGCGTTGTCAGAAGATTTTCGCGCCTCATTTCTTGAGGAGATAGGTAATCTCACGCCGCCCGATGTCTTTAATGGGTCTACGCAATCAATTCTAAAAGTCAGCCTCATCAGTCAGCCGACTCCTATTAAGGATGGGCAATGGAAAGTAGATATGGTTGCAGAGCTTGTTGTTTTCCAAGGCAGCAATTTAGTTGGTAAGCCCATCGCTTTTAACAAAACTGTATTTGTCAGGGCGATAGATACGGCTGCCCTGCCGAGATTTGCGTCCGATGTACAAGAAACCGCCTTTCGTGTTCGTAAAGCGGGGTTGGAAATTTACAAAATCCAAGATTTAGACTTATGAGCAAGAACAGCCAGTCAGCTTTGCCAGAGGCAAGTATTGAGATAGAAGCAAGGGAGCAGGGAGCTATTAGCTGGGGAGAAGGAACAGAAAGGGGGATTCGACCCCAACTGAACGAGAACCACTTAACAGAAGTGGGGGACGTAAGAACATGTTCCGCTCCGCAAACTAGGCAGGTGGAAGGGGTCATTTCCCCCAGCGAAGAGTCCCCAACCAAGAGCCTCTTCGTTGAGATAGAATCGCAAGATTTTGCCGCGATGAACGGCGCTAAAACTTCTCAAGCTAATGATTCAATTCAACCAGAACAGAATCCCGCCCCAGAAGAAATTGTTACTGCTCGAACAGTCTCGCAATCTCCACTCTTAAAAATGGGCGTTGTTGCCCTAATTTGCCTTCTCTTCGTGGCGCTCATTGGGGCAATGCTAGGCAACTCAATGAATGTGCTGAAGTTTTCCAAGGGCATTGTGCAACCACCCAAAGAAAAAGAGCAAACGCCCCTAGCAGAGCCGGAAAATGAGACGGGCAAGGATAAAACAGCGCTTGCTCTGACTAGCCAAAATTACGAGTTAAAGCAGATTCGCGATCGCTTGCCAAGCCCAACGCCAACCCCTAGCCCAACCCCATCCGCAATCGCACCCGTTATCCCTCCGATGCAACCAGTGCAGCGCGGAAACGTTCTTACCCAGTCGCCAGGCAGCCGACAGCGCCCTTCACTTTATCGAGAGCTAGAGTATCGCAGCCCCAGCCCAAAATTGCCCAGCCAGTTAGACAATCTCCTTTGGCGTTCCCGCAATCGATGCCAACAGCTGCAAGCTATGCCGTTCATGTTGATCCCGCACAGCAATGGCTTCTCGCTGCAAACGCTGGCAGTTTCAGGAGTTCAGTCGATGAATCAGAAAGCGAGAAACCCATCAAGACTAATGGAATTGAAGGAGGTACGGGAGGAGCTACACAAGTCGCCCAGAACACTAGCATTAATTACAACGCTCTTCGCGTACTCGTTGGCAGCACCGCAGAGGGCAGACTAGAAACGCCGATCGCCTGGGGCACTGGTGACGCGGGCAACCAGAATTACTTGGTGAAACTAACAAAACCCTTAAAAGCCTCAGATGGTAGCGACGTGCTGCCCGTAGGTGCTTATCTAGTTGTTCAACTAGCACAGTCCAATGGTTCGGGTTTCGCCAAACTACGCGGCGTTTCAGTATTGGTCAATATAAACGGCGATACGCAAGAGAAACCGCTACCACCAAACGCTGTTTTGATTATGGCTAAAAACGGCAGTTTCTTAAAAGCAGAGTCCCGTAAAGGTAGCAACCTGGGTAACAATTTCATTTCTGCGATTGTCGCGGGAGTTGCCAAGGCAGCAGAAATACAAAATCGCCCCACAAGTCAAACCAGTACTAACTCAAACGGATTTTCCACGCTTTCAACCACCAACGACGACAAAAACCTACCTGCTGCTTTTGGTGAAGGCGCTTTAATAGCATTCTTGAAAATATCAAAAGCTCAAACGTCGCGCGTTCTCAGCAGTTAAGTGGCAAAGAAGAAGTGTTCGTGATCGATGCTGGCAAGTCAGTTCAAATATTCGTTAATCAAACAATATCGCTTTAGTCAATTCGCAATTCGCAATTAACACCCCACGGATGAATACGCTTCCTCTGAATATTGATACTACGTGTTTTATCTTTCCTGTTAAGAGTTAAGAGTTCCCTGTAAAAATGTTAAATAAACTCGCTATTGTTACAACCCTCTTAATAGTTACTGCCTCAAGTGCGGCAGCAATGCCCGTGCGGACGGTTTACGAGAACGATGCAAACTCCAACGCTATCGAATTAAAGGTGTGGAAGGGTTACGGATTAACTATAATTTGATGTCTACAGGGGAAACTATCAAGCAAGTTTGGATCGGCGATCCCAGTCGCTTCGCCTTACTTCAAATGGTGCTTTATGCCAGTCATCAGGCAACGATTCTGACTGCACAGGAGGCAAAGCGACTGTAATTTTCCTTCGCCAGATTGACCCGATCAAGTTTCCTGTTACCTCTAGCAGCAATGGAAGCACTCAAAATTACATTACTTACCAATGAAAATCTTTATCAATTTAAGATAGTTCCCGCTAGTGGCAACCCAGCTTACACGAGCTTAGTGATTAAATCTGACTCAGCTCGTCCATTGCCAATTAGCCGTCCGCGAACGCCACTTCCCCTAACAGTTGAAAAACCGCAATCAGTGCCGCCAGTAGTCCAGCAGCCTTCGCCGCCACGACCACAAACAATAACAGTACAAAAGTCTCAGCCTGTTGCCTTAATGCGCCCCAATCCTGGGACTACACTAAATGGTGCGATTCAGAGAAACGATGCTAATGCTCTCGCTTTGGGCTGGCAGAAGCTGGGCGCAAAGGTCAGGTTCGACCCGGATCTACCATCTGGAACAAGGTGCAAGATGCTATCAAGCTATTGCGGCGTGGCAAGACAAGAGATGAGGCAGTTTCGCTTTCTCAGGTCGATAAAACCACTTTTGATCAATTACTTGAATGGGGGCGATTGTGAGTGATTTCTTAAGATATATTCGTGAAGACCTAACCACTTTTTGTATTCGCGTAGGTTTGAAAGTGAAAGAAAAATGTCCCGATTACTCCAATAAAAATGATGAAATCTAAACTCTTTCTACTGACTGCAATAGCTTCTTTCGTTCCGCTTTCCGCCTCAGTCGCACAGACACCGACAATCAATTATTCGTATGGCTTGTACAAAACTGCTGCTCCCGATTGGTCAAAAATTACATGGGAAACGCTCCCGCCGATTCAGCAACCAGGATTTTTAAAGATACCTAAAAACCTGATTTCGATTTTTGGCTACGACCCCTCGCGCTCGTGGACAGCAGGGCAAAAAGTAGACTCTGTTGTGATGTTGGCGATGCAGATGATGCTTTTAAGATGTCTGCCTTGAGCTTAAAGGCCATTGGGACGGTGGCTTTGCCCACTAGAGCCACAACCACCAAACCCACCCTCAAAGACTTTGGATTAATGCAATGGCAAACGCCCAAAACCTTGGTCAAGGCGATGCCTGAATTAAGCAATTTGAGCCTATCAGAAGTTCCCCCATTAGCGGCTCTATTTTCTAAGAATGGTGCTGGACTGGGTAGCAGCACTATTTCTCAAGCCATAGCCTCAAATCCTCAAGCCGCAAACCTGGACACTAGATAAGATTGACCTAAGCAAATATTCGCTTGATTCAATTCCTGGGTTGGACAAAACTCAATTAGGAAAGTTCAATGCATGGCAGCAAGCCTATGTCAATCAAATTCCTAAATTAAGTCAAGTTCCCTTTGATAAAATGCCTCAGCCTATTAGCTCTGGCATAGACGTTGTGGGTATCGCATCCGTTGTACTTGGTACGGCAGAGAAGGGCGACGCAAGGGCTGGAATGATTACTTTGTGTCTGGCAGCGTTGTCAGAGGCGACCGCACTTTAACAGTCGCCTGTCCTCCAGGTATTGAATGCTCATACTTAGAAATGGGTGATTTTGCCGGTTCTGAAGGTAGTTTGTATGGTAAGCGTTGGGCATCTGGTTCATCCCAACAAGTCAGGGGCGGTTATGGAATTCTTGCCGCCGTGAATGGGGGCAAGGAACCCACGGGGCGGCTAGTGTATGGTAGTGGGTTCAAAGTGGCGCTAACTGGAGTGAATGAATCCAAGGGGACTGCCGACTTTGGCTTATTCTTTAGGATCTGTGCGCGACCACCATTCCAGCAGAAAACTTGCACCCCTTACTTCATTGGGCCGGTACCCTGGCTGCCCGTGAGCGAGAATGAATTGGTTATCGTGGGGACGGGACGATGACAGGGACTCCTAAGGACTATTGTTAAGCCAAATCAATTTATTCCCGCAGGACTTGAATCAGCGCCTGTTTTCTCCCGCAGGTTTAGGGGTACTCGTTTGTGGCGCGGTGATTGTAATCGCCAAAATCATCGATAGTAGGGG